>JAKPSR010000097.1 GCA_029571425.1 Spirochaetota bacterium
CGGATCCTCCGCGGCCTCCGGGCGCACGATCCCGTCGCCGTTACAAGGGGACTCGCCAAGGACGGCATCCGCGGCCGAGAGATCCGCGAGGGTAAGCGCGCGCGATTCAGGCGCGGCAAGCAGCGCGAGCAGGCGGCGCGCGCCGGCACGCGCTCGCTCGTCGCGTATATCCGAAAGGGAAACCCCGTCGCCCCCCGCGATTAGCAATTCCGGGTCGGCGAGGGCGGCGCACGCCCATTCGGCCGCCTCGATGAGCTCGTTCGGGCGAATTTTCCCGTCCCCGTCGGAATCGATCAAGCTCGCCGTCCCTGGGTCTATCTCGGTGCCGCGCACCGGCATCGACAGGGCCATCCAGAGCTTGAGATCCAACTCGCGAAGCCGCGCGAGGTCGCTCCCCGACTTGATGATAACCTGATTCACCCCGCCCGACCGAAAGAACGCCCACTCGTGCCTATCCGCCATATTTCCCTTCCTTCATTGCACTGAGTATAGGTTCGGCCGGAAACGGGGTCAAGTTTTTGCGGATTTTTTGCCCGTTTTCGGATATGATGTCTTGTACGGATATCTAAAGGGGGATCATATGCCTGACATGGGAACGAAAAAGAAACTGACGAAGGTTGGGGGTAGCGACGCCGCGGATAACGGGTCGCGCTCGTTCACGCCAACGGCGGAATCGAAGGCAAAGGCGACGAGAAATCGCGTCATCGCCGCGGTCGCCTGGCTCGTCGCCATCGGCGCGGAAGTCGCCGCCATAGTCATGCTCCAGCGCCCGCCGATCAGCATGACCTGGCTCATCGTCCTTATCGCGGTCGACCTCGCCTTCGCCGTCGCCGGGTCGCTTCTCTGGAAGGCCGCGAATCGGCTTGACCCCGCGTCCGAGAAGGAGCCCGTCCGCTTCTTCGTTCAAAACCAGCTCGGCCTCATCATCGCCATCATCGCCTTCCTCCCGCTCGTCGTCCTCGTCTTCACGAACAAGAACATGGACGGCAAGCAAAAGGGCATCGTCGGCGGCATCGCGGCGGTCGCGCTCGTCATCGCCGGCATCTCCGGTATCGACTTCAACCCGCCCTCGATCGAGCAGTACGCGGAGCAGACGGCCCGCGTCGAGTCGCTTACCGGCGGCAACCACGTCTATTGGACGAAGTCGGGCAAAAGCTACCATCTCTATTCCGACTGCTCTTACATCAACACCGATCGCACCACAGAGATATTCGAGGGATCCGTCGCCCAGGCGCGCGAGCTCAAGAACATCACCGACCTCTGCGACCGCTGCGCCGGCCGCGCCGAGAAAGAAAAGGGAGTCGACTCCCCGGCTGGCGAAAGCGAGCCGGCCGACTCGGAGTAGTTGATCAGGCGAGGGCGAGGTTCCGCAGGTAGTTGAGCGCAAGGGGCCGCGCCCCATCGCAGAGCGCCCATCGCCCGTCGGAGCCGACCTCGCCGACGAGGCCGACCGACTTGAGGGCGGCGAGATCATCGCGCACGCGCTCGATGTCCTCGCCGCCGCAATGGGACAACGCCCTTTCATCGACGGGGCCGCGCGCGACGAGCGCGAGAATGCGGGCGCGGCCGGGCCGCGAAACCGCGGCGACGAGCCGCGAGGCAAAACGAACTTCCATCATACAGCCTCCTTTGCGCGATCAAGCGCGAAGTCAATCGCCGACGCGCCGACGCCGCGAAGAAACGAATCGACGAGGCTGACCGCGCGATCGGTCTCGTCGAGACACCGCCATCCGGGGTACGCCGCGGGGTTTGCCCGATACGCGTCGATTGCGGAGACGTACCCGTCGAGACTTTCGAGAAAGGAGGGAAGACGCGAGGCGAGCTCGCTCGCCGAGGCATAGTCCCCGAACCCTGAAGCCCGGAGCATTCGGGCGTTCAGCGTTTGCTCGTACTGGCCCTCGACGGGCACAACGAACGCCGGCTTGCCGAACGCGAGGGCCTCGGATATTGATTGATGGCCCGCCGGCGCGACGACGGCCGCGCAGCCTGAAAGTGCGGCGGGATAGTCGTCATCGGGATTCGGGAAGCGTCGAACGCGCCAAGCACCGGTCCGCGCGAGCGCCGCGTCGAGTTCCGCGCCATACGATTCCTTCCGATACGCGACCACGTACTCCCCGCGCGTAACCCCGGGGCCGCGAAGCCTCTCGCGAAGCTCGGAGCGAAGGATCGGGCCAACGTCCCCGGAGAAAAACGAGCAAATGACGGTGCGGTCTGGCTTTCCCGTCATATATCCGGCGACCGCGCGGGCGGCGAAAGCCTCGAACCCCGGGTCGCGCACGCGCGTCACGATGCCGGGATGATTAAGCTGAAGGGAAGGAACCCCGGCGATCCGTGCGGCCCTGACGGAAATCGGCTCGAAGTCGGATAGTACCGCGTCGACCCCGGAGTCTCGAAGCGACACCGCGAGCCTGCGCGCCTCGATCGCCATGCGCGCGACGAGGACCGCGTTTCGGGCGACCGTACGCGGGTAGTCCAGGCGGAACCCGCGCTGCTCGAACGCAAGGTACGGGATGACGTCGACGCCGGCGGATGGGAACGCCAAGGCTAACTCCCCGCGGAGATGCGCCGGCGCGAGGAATAGCACGCTATGCCGGCCGATCAAGCCCTCCGCGATCGCCCAGGCCCGCGCGAGGTGCCCTCGGCCCTCGCCGTTTATCGCTATTGCCACCTTCATATCGGCCTCCTCTCAAGCAGGAATATGGCGAACCCGCGTGTGGGTCGCGTTAAAAATCCGCGAGAAACTCGTCAAATACCTTCTCATCGTCTTTTAACGGGAGGCTCATGGCGCCCAAACACCGCCGACGCATACTCGCCCGCATGAAGGATACCTCGATATTCGAACGGGCATTGCGCGCCGCGGCAAACGTCGAGCGCGAGACGGGAGCAGAGCTTGCCGTGGGCGCCGAACGCTTCTGCGAGGCGGCCGCGCGCGCGGCCAGGACATTCCTCCCCGACGATGACGTCGCGGTCATCAGGCATACTCGCGACGGCATAGTCGTCCACGAGACAGACGATGGATCCCGAATCGTCTCGTGCGCCGCCGAGGGCGGATGGGCACACCTCCTTGGGAAAAACAAGGTAGTCGACGAACGTGCGAACGACGGCGCTCTCGTGGATGGAAGGTATGAATCATGGATGCTCGTGCCAGCCGCGGGAAAGCAGGAAGCGAAGATAGCCGCCGTCGTCGCACGGCGAAAGGGAAAATTCCATAGAAGCGAGATAGACGCCGCGACCGGGCTATCTTCCTTCCTGGGGCAGGCCTGGCGCGGCGCGCGAACGCGGTCAAAGCGCGCGGCCACTCTCGCCGAGGACGCACGGCACGCGTCGCTCCTCTCCGCGCAGGCGGCGATCGCGCGAAACCAAGACGAGTGGCCCGGGCTCTCCCGCGCGGTCGACTACGGATCGGGAGCAGGTAGCGATTTCGCGAAGGCCTACCGGTCTGGCGAGTACGCCGTGCTGGCATGCGTATGCGACGTGACTGCGGAGGAAGGAAGCCGGCTCGCCGCGATGGTTCACGTCGACTGCTGGCTTTCCATACTAGCGCAAACGAGCCTCGAAGCCCGTGCCATGCTCCGCCGAATATCGCTTGACCTCGCGAAGGGCCGCGAGGAACGGTACGCGGCCATCGCCCTAGTCCGCCACAACCGCGAAACCGGCGCGACGGAGATTGCCGGCTGCGGAAACGTCGGCGCCGTCGTGTTCTCGCACGAAACGATGGACGCGAGGCGAATCGAATTCGCGCAGGCAGCGGGTATCGTTCCCGAGGGGGAGATCGTCGCTCACTCCCTCGTCTCGCGACCGGGTGACGTCGTCTGCGTGTACTCGGACGGCGTCAGCGGCGCAAAGAAGCGAAACGGCGAACTTTTCGGGGACGAGGCCGTCGTCGACATCGTCAGGAAGGGCTATTACCTCTCGGCGGCCGACCTCGCCTCGACAGTCCTTCGCGCCGTATCCGAGCGGGAAGAACGCGGCGCGAACGCCGACGATCGCACGGTCCAAGTCCTAAAGATCGAGTAAGGGGGCATACGGTGGAGACTAACGTCACGAAGGACGGAAACGCGCTCATATGCGCGGTATCGGGAGAGATCGACCTATACGAGGCGCCCAGCCTTCTCGAGCGGTATCGCGCGCTCGCGGCGCGTGAGCCGGATGGCGCAATCATCGTCGACCTATCGCGGTCGTCCTACATAGACTCGAGCGGGATCGGAGCGCTGTTCCAGATGTACTCGGACGCCAACGCGCGCGGCGCGGCCTTTTGCGTATGCGGGGCGGGCGGCATGGTTGGCAAGTTACTCAGGCTCAGCAAGATGACCTCGATCCTTCCGAACGAGCCGACGCTCGCCCACGCGCTCAGGCGCGTCGGAGGCGCGCGATGAACGATCGCATCCTGGTCGATGACGACCATCCGCTCCTCAAGCGCGACGGGCTCCTGCACGCCGTGTTCCCAAGCGACTACCGTCAGATACGCTACTTCACCCTCATGCTCGTTCAGAGGTCCCGGCCGCGCGGCGACGAGAGACTCCTCCTCGAGCAACAGGTAAGCGAGATCATCAAGAACGCCGTTAAGCACGGGAACGCCTGCGACAGCGCGAAGGAGGTCCGCGTCTGGTATCGGTTTACCCACGACGAGGCGCGGTTGATCGTAGAGGACGAGGGGAGCGGCTTTCAGGACATCGAGAAATGGAACATCTTTAACGAGAAGCGCCGCGAGTTCGTGGAACGCGGCGACTACGCCGCGCTGATGAGCTACGCCTCGTGGAGGACGGGCCGCAGCGACCCGAGCGACGGAGGGAACGCGCTCTTCGCCGCCCTCGAGTACTGGGACCTCGGCGTCGTCTACTCCTCGAGAAGGAACGCCGTCGCCGTCGGGAAACGGTTCGAGGACGACCTCGCGGAGGACGCCGAATGACCCTCCGTGAGGCGGAGCGCACGCAGACGGCGGGAGAGAGGCTCGCCAAGATCGCGAGCTCGTACCTCTACGTCGAGCGCGGCACGCCCGTCTACGACCTTCTCGCCGAGCTGAAGGAACCGTACCGGCGACCCATAGCCGTGGTCGACGGCGACCGCAGGCCGGTCGGCATCATCGTGCCTCGCGACCTCGTCGACATACTCGGCAAGCCGTTCGGTCGCGACCTCCTGAAGCGGCAACGAGTCGAGGACATCATGCGCGAGGCGACGAGCCGCCGGCATGACGAGCACGTGCAGGAACTTCTCGCGCGCGTGGACGCCGACCCCGACGCGCCCCCGGACGAGAACTTCGTCCTCGTCGACGGCGACGGACGGTTTTGCGGGCACGTGACGAGTCACGATCTCGTCGTCCACGCCACGGTCGAGCACCGACGCGAGCTCGAGACCGCGACCAGGATTCAGCGCCGCCTCGTTAGCCCGTCGTTCTCGGTCCTCGGGAAAAGGGTTTCCATCACGTGCGCGTCCGTGATGGCCCAAGGGGTCGGGGGCGACTACTACTACGCCCGCGAGTACCAGGATGGTAGGTGGTTCTTTTGCCTTTGCGACATATCAGGCAAGGGGATCTCGGCGGCCATCGTCACGGCGGTGCTCGCCTCGTTCCTCCGCGACGCCAATCTCGAACGTCCGCTCGAAGACACCGTCGCGTTTCTAAACGATATTATACTCGGCACCTTCAAGCTCGAAAAATACCTAACCGGCTTCTTCGCGCGCTTCTCCGAGGAAACCGGCGAGCTCGAGTACTGCGATATGGGGCATTCCTATTTCTACGCTATCGAGGGAACAGACGTGCATCCGGTAACCGAGGGCGCGGACAACCCGCCCATCGGCCTCGCCGAGCGACTGGTCACGACGACGCGGACGCTCCGCGTCGCGCCAGGATCTTCGTTCCTCATCGTAAGCGACGGAATCGTCGAACAAACGGATCGATCGGGGCGAACCTTCCCGCTCGCGCGGGCGGGCGAATGCCTCGGCGCGGCCGCCGCCTCGGCGGACGGCGCGGTCCGGGCGCAAATCCGTTTTCTCGAGTCCTTTTTCGCGTTTAAAGGCGACGTCCCCCAGCACGACGACGTAAGCATGCTGATATTCAGGTACGGGCCCAAAATCGCTCGATAAATCCGTTCCGCGCCTATATCCACGCGACCGCGACGGCGCCGACGCCCGCGTGTATCCCGACGACCGGGGAGATTTCCATCACGTACTCAGGCGGGCGGCCGACCGCGCGCGTAAGCTCGGCGGCGAAGGCCGCGGCCCTTGCGGGGACCGCGGCGTGGACTACCGCGTAGCGGCGTATCGAGTCGCGCTCACGGGCGACCGCGCGAAGGATCTTTCGCTCGCACCCAACGCGCGAAAAAGACGCGCCGAACGCGACACCCTTTCCCGACGTATCGAGCGAGACGATGGGCTTGAGGTTCGCCACGGCGGCCACGAACCCCTTGAGCGCGCTCACCCGCCCCCCCGCGCACCATGTACCTAAAATCCGCTATGCCGACGAGTATGCGCGCGCGTGAGAAGGTTTCCTCGAGCTTGAGGACGATCGCGTCGAGCGTCTCGCCGCCAGCCGCTGCCTCCGCCGCCGCGATGACGGCGAGACCCTGAGCGGCCGAATTCAGCCTGCTGTCGAGCACGGCGATGGGGTAGCCACGCTCCCTAAGCTTCTTCGCCGCCGCCTCCATCACCTGCCAAGTGCCGCTGAGCGCCTTAGCGACCGGGATCGCGACGATCGCGTCATAGTGAGCGGAGATCCAGGCGAACGAGCGTTCGACGCGCGCGGGGTCTGGCGCCGAGCTTGTCGGGTACCCCGGGCGCGATGATAGATCCCGATATAGAGTCTCTGGCGAAATGGTAACGCGGTCGAGATACTCGTCGTCGCCCCAAAGGATGCGCTGGGGGATCACGTGTATCTGGTATCGCTCGGCGAGCTCGCGCGGGATGTCGGCGATCGAGTCGGTGACGACGGCGACACGCGAGACGGGACGATAGACGGCGTCGTGCTGAAGTCGCATATCGTCGACCTTATGATCGACGACCCTACCGAAGCGCGAGAGAATCTCGAACGCCTTTGCCGGATCGTCGGTATGCAGGTGCACCCGCGTCTTCCCGCGGCCCACGCTCACCGCGAGCGAGTCGCCGAGGGCGCGGAGCGCAGCCTTGATACCGTCGGCGTCGACGCCCTCGCCTTTAAGCAAGAGTCCTTCCGTGCAATATCGATACGATATTTTCTCCTCAACATCGGGGAGATCGTGCTCCTCGCCGGACGAGGCGTCTCCCGCGTAAACGGACGCGGCGCGGCGCGGCATCGCTCCCGTCGCGATCATCCGCGCGATACCCTCAAGAAAAGCGACGAGGCCGTAGGCGCCCGCGTCGACGACGCGCGCCTTTCTGAGCGCGTCGAGCTGCTCCGTCGTCCCCTCGAGCGACTCGCGCGCCGCAGGCAAGCTCCGGGTAAAAAGTTCCTTAAAGCCGCGCGCGGTCTCGGCGAGTCGCTCCATCTCGGATGACCACACGCGGAGGATCGTCAGCAAGGTCCCCTCCCGCGGGGTCTCGACCGCCCGATAGGCGCCGTCGGCCGCGCGCCGGAGCGCAGAGGCGAACTGCGCCGTCGAGACGGTCTCTCGCTCCGCGCATTCGGCCGCGAGGGAACTGAGAAACTGCGCGATGATGATGCCTGAATTCCCCCGCGCTCCGGACAACGCCCGGTCGGCGATGCCATCAAGCGTGCGCGACACGGAACGATGGGCGCCGCGCGCCTGCACCGTCGACCTGAAAGTCGAGACCATGTTGGTTCCCGTGTCCCCGTCCGCAACGGGAAAGACGTTGATCTCGTTCATCTTGCCCCGGTGCGCGAGGAGGTTCTCGTACCCGGAAAGAAAGCCTCCGAAAAGGTGAAAGCCGTTTAGCTCGATGACGTCATTCATGGCGAGGGTCCCCCGTCGTGCGCTAAAATAGTCTCGGTTCACTCCGCGCGAGAAGGGCGCGAATGTTCGATCGATGCGTCCAGAAGATCAGGGCGGCCGCGGCCGCCGCGAACGCGAGCGTGGCGGGGTCGATACCGTCGGGGCGAAAGCGCGCGATCGCGAGGCACCACGCGGGCGCCGACGCGGCCGTCGCGAGGGAAGCGACAGAGGCGCGACGGGATAACGCGAGCGTCGGCGCGAATATCGCGACGCAGGCAGGCAGGAGCAAAGGCTCGAGGGCGACGAGCGCGCCAGCGGCCGTCGCAACCCCCTTTCCCCCGCGAAAGCCGGCGAACGCGGGAAAGACGTGGCCAAGCGCGGCGAGCGCGGCGCAAGCGGCGGCTCCCGTCGCCGGGGTCGGTCCCCCGGAGGGAAGGAAGCGCAACGCAAGCAGCGTCGGGACGAGGCCCTTGGCTAGGTCGACGGAAAGAACGACGAGTGCCGCGCCGGGACCGAGAAGGCGCAACGCGTTTGTCGCTCCCGCGTTCCCGCTCCCGTGAGAGCGCACGTCGATCCCGCGCAGAAGGCGGCCCATCAGGTAGGCGGTCGGTATCGAGCCTAGGAAATACGACCCGGCTGCGAAAAGAAGCAATCGGATCGTCATGCACCCTTCCGCGGAGGAAGCGGCACGATGAGGGACGTCGCCCGCCGATACCGCCGATACGCCTCGTCAGATCCCCATTTCTCCTCGGCCGAACGCTCGAGGAGCGGTACCCCGCTGACGAATAGAAGAAGGAACGATATGAAGGCGGGGCCGATGAAGTATAGCAAGCCAGGTCCGCGGAATACGTAGACGCCGGGTATCGCTATCGCCCACCACACAAGCATCTCCCCAAAGTAGTTTGGGTGACGCGAGAGTCGCCACAGCCCCATCGACATGAACCGACCGGCGTTCGCGGGATCGCTCTTAAAACGGTATTTTTGAGCGTCGGCCACCGCCTCGATCGCGAGTCCCACCGCAAAGATGACGACCGAGACCGCGACAAGCCACGCAGGAACGGTCGACGTTCGCGGCGACGAGACGATCCCGTAGACCGGGAGCATCACCACCCATACGGTGATCGCCTGCAGAAGCCAAAACGATCCAAAGCGCACGAAGCTGTCGCGCTTGTCGTCAAACCTATGATCGACTTTAATGTGAAGGATTCGATAAAAGAGATAACCGCCGAGCCGAAGGGCCCATATAGTCACCAGCGCCACGGCGACGATTCCAGCAGAAGATAGAGAACCTCCGCGCGCCGCGAGCGCGACAGAAAGAGAGATGAAGCTGAGACTATAGGTGATGTCCGTGAACACGTCGGTCTTAAGGGCGAGCGCGAAAGCGAAAAAGACGCCGTTTATCGCGAGACTCACCGCCAGCATCTGCAGCAATGTCATGCGTTACCTCTCCCCGTTTTCGCACGGCTCATCCGGGTCGGCGCCGCGGGCGTTCTCCGGGTCGAATGGCTTAGTGCACATAGTCTTCCCGTCAGGGGTTTCGGGAGGCTTTGGTATCGTTCTATCCGTTTCGCGCGCATTGTCCTGTGCCATACGCACCTCCTTGGTATTTATAAGTATACGCAGGGAAAGTCGCTTCGTGCACTTTTTTCGGGTAAAAAAAGGGCGCCGGAAGAGGAGAACCCGGCGCCCTGAGATTCGCGCGCTGCGCGCATGACTATTGCCTACTGACCGTAATACGCCTTGGGACCATGCTTTCGGCTGTAGTGCTTTTCCACAATATAGTCAGGCAGAGGACTGGCATTCGGGTTGAGTTGCAGGGTCAGCAAGGCCATTCGGGAGATCTCCTCGAGAACCACACCGTTGTAGACCGCCTTGGCGGCGGTGGTGCCCCAGGCAAAGGGTCCATGGCCTCCGACGAGCACCATTTGCGTTTCGTCGGGATTGAGGGGGTCGCCTCCGCCCACGCGGTCAGCAGTCCCGGCGAGACCTGAGCGAAACACAGAGACTATACGACGACCGGTCTCCGCCTCGTAGTCCCGCTCCACTTCCTCGCGGGAAAGATACGGGGTGCAGGGGACGTGGGTATGCGCGTGGTCGGCGTGAGTCGTCCCGAAGAGGGGAATCGATCTGCACGCCTGCGCCCAGGCGACGGCGTAGGCCGAGTGCGTATGGATTATCCCGCGAAGCGAAGCGTTCCCTCCGGCCGCGAACTCGCGATAGAGCACTCGGTGCGTCGGCTCGTCCGACGAGGGCCTAAGCTTTCCCTCGACGACCTTGCCATCGAGATCCATGACGACCATCGCGTCGGGGGAAAGTTCGGGATAGGGCACGCCGGAGGGCTTAATCGCGAACACGGCCCGGCTTGGGTCATAGGCCGAGACGTTGCCCCAGGTATATAGGGCGAGGCCGCGCGCCGGGATCTCGGCGTTCGCCGCCCACGCCTCCTCCTTGAGCGAACCGTAGGCAGACATCAGCGACCCCACGCCGCCGCGTTCCAGCGGAGCTCGTTCCTGAACGAGGCGACCTCCGTCTTCCCGTCGATGACGACGCACTCGACGCCTGACATCTCGGCCCAGTCGCGAACCATGTCGGGGGTGACGAGATTGGAGTACGCGGTGTGGTGACCGCCGCCCGCGAGTATCCAGCACTCGGCCGAGACGCGGAGGTTTGGTTCCGGCTTCCAGAGCACGCGAGCCACGGGAAGCTTGGGGAACGCCTGGCTCGGCGAGACGGCGTTCACCGCGTTGACGACGCAGCGGAAGCGGTCGCCGAAATCGACTAAGGCGGCGCACGTCGCCTTCCCCGCCTTGCCGGCGAAGACGAGCCGCGCGGGATCGTCCTTACCGCCAATACCGAGCGGATGCACCTCGAGCTTCGGCTTGCCCTCGGCGATCGAGGGACACACCTCGAGCATATGGGCGCCGAGGATCATCTCATTCCCCGGCTCGAAGTGGTAGGTGTAGTCCTCCATGAACGAGGCGCCGCCGAGCCCGGCGGTCATCACCTTAAAGGCGCGCACCATCGCGGCGGTCTTCCAGTCGCCCTCGCCGGCGAAACCGAAGCCGTCGGCCATTAGGCGCTGGCAGGCGAGACCGGGGAGCTGCGCGAGTCCGTGCAGGTCCTGGAAGTT
>JAKPSR010000100.1 GCA_029571425.1 Spirochaetota bacterium
GGAGATACGGGATCGCGAGCAGGGGGACGAGGGACCAGTTCCGCACCATCCAGTTGTTCGCGAAGGTGCGGACCAGCGACCAACGGCGGAGGCCGAGCTTGCCGAGCGGGATGGCGTAGAACGACAGGAACATGAAGGCGCTGAGGAGGCCGACCACCGTGCTCGACGCCCCGAGGGCGAGGGCGTACAGGGTTACCGTGTTGCCCGTCACGAGCGCGAAGGAGAAGGAGTTGATCGCGCTGTACGAGTCGAAAACCCGGCGCCCGCGCTTGATCTTGAACGGGGACAGTTGCTCAGCCATCTTCTTATATTGTATCTTTTAGCCATGAATCGCACAACCATTCCGGCGCGGGCCGAAGTCAATCCCGCCGACTGCTGGGACCTCTCGTCCCTCTATGCATCAGACGAGCAGTGGGAGACGGACCTTGCCCGGTTCGCCCTCTTCGAAGGCCGCTTCGCGCCGTTCAAGGGCGCGTTGGCCGCGGGGGACTCAGGATCGCGCGACGCCCTCCTCGACTGCCTCGCCCTCCTCGAGGAGGCCCAGCGCCTTCTCGAGCGGCTCTACGTCTACGCCTCCCTCAGGAAATCGGCGGACGAGTCCGACGCGGCGAACCTCGACCGCCTCGGCCGTGTATCGATGGCGGCGACGGCGTTCGACGCGGCGACGAGCTGGATCGAGCCGACGCTTCTTTCCCTCGACGCGAAAGAGGTTTCCGCCTGGGCCGAGGGCGACGCGCGCTTCGGGCCGTACCGGGTGTGGATCGAGAAACGGCTCAGGATGAAGCCGCACGTCCTTTCCGAGGGCGAGGAGCGAGTGCTCGCCCTCGAGGCCGAGGGAAAGCGAACCCCGTCCCTCGCCTTCTCCGCGCTGACGAACGTCGACATCGACTTCGGGCTCGTCGAGACGGCGGAAGGCCCGCGGCCCTTAAGCCAGACGAGCTTCTCGCAGTTCCTGGAGAGCCCCGACCGCGCGGTGCGCGAGCGCGCCTACCGATCCTTCTACGGCGCCTTCGACCGGCATCGGAACACCATCGCCAGCCTCTACGCGGGAAGCGTGAATCAGGACGTCGCCGAGGCCCGCATCAGGGGATATCCCTCCGCCCGAGCGATGGCCCTCTTCCCCGACCGCGTCGGCGAGGAGGTCTACGACAACCTCGTCTCGACCGTCCGCGCGAACCTCGCGCCGCTCCACCGCTACTACGACCTCCGGAGGCGCGCCCTCGGCCTCGGGACGCTCCGTCACTGGGACGTCTACGTCCCTCTCGTTCCCGGCGTTAAGCGCGTTACCCCCTACGCGGAGGCGTGCGACCTCGTCGCTGACGCCCTCAAACCGCTCGGCGGCGAGTACGTCGATACCATCCGCGCGGGGCTTCTCTCCGGTTGGGTTGACCGCTACGAGAACAAGGGGAAAAGGTCGGGCGCTTTCTCCTCGGGAGCCTACGTCGGCTCGCCCTACATACTGATGAACTACAAGGAGGACGTGCTCCGGGACGTCTTCACCCTCGCGCACGAGGGCGGGCACTCGATGCACACCCTGTACGCCGCGCGATCGAATCCCTTCCTCTGTTACGACTACACGATCTTCGAGGCGGAGGTCGCGTCGACCTTCAACGAGGACTTGCTGTTCAGGCACTTCATCAAGGGGAACGCCGATCCGGCGCTTCGCGCCTATCTCCTGTCAACCCGGGCGAGCGACATCCTGGCGACCCTCTATCGGCAGACGATGTTCGCCGAGTTCGAGCGTACGAGCCACGCCCTTGTCGAGGCGGGCACTCCGCTGACCGCGGACTTGCTTCGCGCGGAGTACCGGAAGCTGCTTGAGGCGTACTTCGGGCCGGGGATGGAGCTCGAGGCGGAAAGCGATCTCGAGGGATTGCGCATCCCGCACTTCTACCACGCCTTCTACGTGTACAAGTACGCGACGGGGATATCCGCCTCCCTCGCCCTCGCCGAGCGGGTCAGCGCGGGCGGGGCATCGGAGCGAGAGGATTACTTTAAGTTCCTTTCGTCGGGGGGATCGCGCTACCCGATCGACGCGCTTCGCGTCGCGGGCGTGGACATGTCGAAGGCGGAGCCGGTGGAGCGCGCGTGCCGCGCCTTCGGCGAGCTCGTCGACGAGCTCGCGCGCG
>JAKPSR010000114.1 GCA_029571425.1 Spirochaetota bacterium
CGCGCGCCTCCTCGGCGCGCCCGAGCGCGAGGTGAAGTACCTCCGCGGCCGGCTCGGCATCAAGCCCGCCTTCAACATGGTCGACACCTGCGCGGCCGAGTTCGAGGCGCTGACGCCCTACTTCTACTCGAACTACGCCGCGACGAACGAGGCCGTCGACGCGACGCAGGCCGAAGGGGCGGCGTCCAAGGGGAAGGTCCTCGTCCTCGGCTCGGGCCCCATCCGGATCGGGCAGGGCATCGAGTTCGACTACTGCTCCGTCCATTCCGTCTGGGCGCTCAAGGCACTTGGCTACGAAACGATCATCGTGAACAACAACCCCGAGACGGTGAGCACCGACTTCGATGTCTCCGACCGGCTCTACTTCGAGCCGCTTACCCCGGAGGACGTCGAGAACATCGTGGAGAACGAGCGCCCGATCGGCGCGGTGGTGCAGTTCGGCGGGCAGACGGCGATCAAGCTAGCGAAGGCCGTCGCCGCGATGGGCGTGCCCATCCTGGGAACCTCGGCAGTCGACGTCGACCGCGCCGAGGACCGCGAGCTCTTCGACCAAGTGCTCGAGACGACCGAGATCCCGCGCGCCGCGGGAAAGACGGTGTACACGACGGAGGAAGCCATCGAGGTCGCGCGCGATCTTGGTTACCCCGTCCTCGTGCGCCCCTCATACGTCCTCGGCGGGCAGGGAATGGAGATCGCCTACTCCGACGCGGACGTCAAGGAGTTCATGGCGATCATCAATCTCGTGCACCAGGAGAATCCCATCCTCGTCGACAAGTACATTGAAGGAACAGAGACAGAGGTCGACGCGGTGTGCGACGGGACCGACATCCTGATTCCGGGGATCATGGAGCACGTCGAGCGAACGGGCATCCACTCGGGCGACAGCATCTCGGTATACCCCGCCCCTAACCTCACCAAGGCGCAGAAGGCGAAGATCGCCGACTACTCGGCGCGCCTCGCGAAGGAGCTCAACGTCATCGGGCTCATCAACATCCAGTTCATCGCGAAGGGCGACGATGTCTTCGTGATCGAGGTTAACCCGAGGTCGAGCCGCACCGTCCCCTACATCAGCAAGGTGACCGGCGTCCCGATCGTCGACCTCGCGACGAGATGCATGCTCGGGGAACGGCTCGCCGACATGGGCTTCGGCACCGGGCTGTACCCTGAGAGCGAGTACAGCGCGGTGAAGATGCCGGTCTTCTCGTTCGAGAAGCTCCACGGGGTCGAGACCGCCCTCGGCCCGGAGATGAAGTCGACGGGCGAGGCGCTCGGCATCGCCAGGTCCTGGGAGGACGCCCTCTACAAAGGGTTCCGCGCGTCCGGGATGAAGATACGGGTAGACGAGCGCGGGAAAGGCACGATCGCCGTCAGCCTCCGCGAGCGGGACTATCGCGAGGCGCTCCCGATCGTCCGTCGATACGCGAAGGCGGGCTTCTCAATCGCGGCGACGGAGGGAACCCATCGATTCCTCCTTGAAAACGGGGTCGACGCGCATCGGATCAACCGCCCCTCCGAGCCATCTCCGAACATCATCGACGCGCTGCAGAAAGGGGAACTCACCCTGGTGATCAACACCCCGACGCGGGGACGCGACAAGGCGCGCGATGGGTTTAAGATCAGGCGGGCCGCGGTCGAGCACAACACCGCCTGCCTCACCGCCCTCGACACGGCGGCAGCCCTGGCTGGTTGCCTCGAACGCGGAGTAGGACAGGTACTCGCCCCGGTCGACATCGCCTCGGTCTTCCCGCGCCCTTGACCGGAATGCCCCAGGTATCGTATCGTGGCCGAAAAGCCTGATACATGAATACGACAGCTAGATTTCTCGCCCTTTGCATCCTCATCTCGCCGCTCGCGGCGGTCGCCCTTTCCTCGCAAGAGGTTGAGCTGACTATCGAGGCAGGAAAGCTCGGCGCGGTTGGCCTTCTCGGCGAAACGCATAGCATTGGTTTCGCCGGCAATCTTATCGATCTTACCGCGACCCACCGCAAGACGGGATTCGGCGTCGAGATCACCCCGTTCTTTCTTACCCTCGACACCGATACCCGCGAGAGCGAAATCTCCATCGTCAACCTTACCTTTTTTCACCGAACCTTCGACCCAAACGGCTTTAGCATTGTCGGGCCCTTCGTCTCGTTTAACCTCCTTGAGCCGACACTTGATGGTCTACTTACGCGGGCTGGGTTTCGCGTTACCTGGCGCACTCCCTGGCGCTACAAAAAGCGGGCGCTGGCGCCAGACGCCGCGGCGCGCCCCCTGTTCACGATTTGTAACCTTGAGGCTGGGGCGCAATGGCGAGACGGTCCCGCTTTTTTCGCGGGAGTTTCGATCGATGCATCAATTCCCCTTTTCTCAATCATGAAATTTTTCGTGAACGGCGCACGACGGCAGGCATGGGAAGTGAATCCGGAGTTTAAAAATCCCGCTACTATGCAATAGAAAAATGAATATTTTCACATACTTCACAACGTTTCTTGCATAAATATGCATGGAACCACTTGTCCAAAAGGCTATTTTATCGTATCGTTTGGTTAACGAGAGGCAATGAGGCTTCCGGCGCGCCGTCACGCGCACAACGCGACGGCGAGCAGGAAGTCTCTTTTTTTTGCGCCCGTCGGGCGCGGTGCCAGACCGAATGAAGGAGGAATGAGCGATGTGCGGAATCGTCGGCGCGTTTGACATCAAGAAAAGTACGGAGCCATTCCGTAATCAAGTGCTCAGGATGGCGAAGACCCTGCGCCACCGCGGGCCCGACTGGTCGGGCATCTACTCAGGGGACAAGGCGATATTGGCGCATGAGCGGCTCGCGATCGTCGATCCCTTGTCGGGCGGGCAGCCGCTCTTTAGCGCGGACGGGAAGCTCGCGCTCGCCGTCAACGGCGAGATCTACAACCACCAGGAGATACGCGCCCGGTTCGCGGGAAAATATGATTTCCTCACCCAATCGGACTGCGAAGTCA
>JAKPSR010000127.1 GCA_029571425.1 Spirochaetota bacterium
GCGGGGGATAGAGCCTACGGACGAGCGCGTCTCGACCCTCGCCGACTGCCTTGAGGGCCGCCGCGGCGCCGAGCCGGGCGATCCCGACGGGGGCGGTGAGCGGGGCCACGACCGAGACCGGGATTTTCTTGCCCTCGTCAACGCGAAAAAGGGCGGCAGACTCCATTGGGTCATCGTCCCTTTTAACCGCGAGCTCGCCGGCGAGCCCTGCCGGGGTTCGGCCCGTTTCCTCATCGACCTGCAGACTGGTTCCGTCCGCGAAACCGCCGTCATCGCGAACGTCGAGGGCCGCGACTGGGAATTCCGCCTCGCGGGCGGCAAGCTCGAGACCGCCGCCGACCCGCCATTCCCCCCTGTTGTATTCGACAGTTTTATTGTATATTTGAATCGGATACTCGAGGCGAGCCCCGTTCGCGCCGTCGCCGTATCCGCCGCGCCCTATCGGCCGGTGGACGTGGAGGTATGATGCGAAAGACCGCCTCCGCCTTGAGTTATCGGCTCGGAATGCGGGCGCCGCTCGTGACCGCGAAAGGGTCGGGGCGGGTCGCCGAGCGGATGCTGGAGATAGCCCGCGAGCACGGGATCGAGATCGTCGAGGACCCGGCCCTGGCCTTCCTCATCGACGGCGCCGACGTCGGAGCCGAGATACCGGAGGATGCCTACGAGGCTGTCGCCGCGGTGTTCGCCTTCCTTGAGCGCGGGATACGGGAACGGTGGTTTCAAAAAGTTCGGTAAGAAGGTGCCTATGCTAAAAAAAGTGCCACGGCGCGATATTCGCGAGGGTATGCGGTTTTCAGCCCCCGTCTTCTTCGACGACGGGGAGAATATGCTGTTGGGCGAGGGGGTTCCGATCAAGAAACGGGAGCTCGCCGCCCTTGACCGTTGGTCGATTTCCTACGTGCTAACCGCGGGAAAGCCCCTCGAACCGGGGCAAAAGGTCACGGTCGATGAGATCGAGGAGCTTGACGAGGCCGAGGAAGTCGGCGAATTGGTGGAAGAGGAGCGTCCCGAGCCCCGGCCAGGCCGGGGCATGGACGAACCCTTTCTTGACGCCTTCCAGTACACCTCCGAGCAGATACTGAAGCTTCCCGCCGTTCTCGAGAACGACAGGCTGTACGCCGCCTATACCGGCCTCGTCGACGCGATCGACGCGATCTTCGCGGACGTCCGGGAACGGCGCGAGGTGAAAACCCGCTCGATCGACAAGATCGTCGCGGACCTTCTGTCGGTCGTGCAATCCGACCGGGTCGGCATCCTCGGCTTCATCCTCGGCGGGGACATCCGGGAGAAGGAGCTCGCGAAGAGCGCGATCAACACCGCCATCCTCGCGATCATCATCGCCGAGCACCTCGAGCTTCCCCGGCACCGCCTCCTCCAGGTGGCGACCGGCGCCCTCCTCCATGACGTCGGCATGCTCCGCGTCCCCGAGGAGCTGGTCAACAAGGATGCCAAGCTCGACGACGCCGAGATGCAGGCCGTCAGGACCCACACGGTCTACGGCTATAAGCTGATCGTCAACGAGTTCCTGTACGCCGATGAGGTTGGGCGCGCGGCGTCCCAGCACCACGAGCGTTGGGACGGGGAGGGGTATCCCTCCAGGCTCGCGGGCGCCAGCATCGACGTCGGGGCGAGGATCATCTCGGTGGCGGACGCGTTCGAGGCGATGGTCTCGCCGAAGGCCTACCGAAACTCGATGGTCGGCTATCAGGCGATGAAGAACCTCCTCTCGGACAACGCGAGGCGGTTCGACCCGGACATCATCAAGGCGATCATCCAGAGCGTCGGCATTTACCCCGTCGGCTCGATCGTCCTGATGAACAACTCCGTGATCGCGCGGGTGGTCGAGGCAAGCCCCTCGGCGCCCCTCAGGCCGAAGATCCGGGTGTTGATAGACGAGTTCGCCCGTCCCTTCACCCAAAACGAGGGCGAGCTTATCGACCTTCAGGTCGCCAAGAGCCTCTTCATCGCGCGCGCCATCGACCCGAAGGAGTATCAGGGGGCGCGATGAGCGCCCAGACGGGGCGGGAAGGGGAGGAGGAAGCCGCCCGCTACCTCGCCGGCGCGGGGATGGAAATACTAGCCCGAAACTGGCGCACCCGCCGGGGCGAGCTGGACATCGTCGCCCGGGACGGCGAGAGCCTCGTTTTCGTCGAGGTTAAGACCTGGCCGCGCTTCCCCATGGAGGAGCTCGCGGCGGCCTTGGGCCGCCAAAGAAGAAAAAGGCTCGTGGAAACGGCTAAATGTTTTATCGGCGCGAATCGACAATATAATGGAACGTACGTCAGGTTCGATGTCGTGTTCATTGAGTCGCTCCGCGCGGGGACCCGGCCGCCGCGGATTCATCACCTGAAGGACGCATTTTCGGAGAGTGTATGATATCCAAATCGGCCACGGTTCCCAAAGACGCGAGAATCCTCGAGCTTCGCGAGAAGATCAAGGACGAAGGCTACGTTCAGGGGGCCATTCACAGAATCGCGTCCGTCCTGAGCAACAGACTTATTGAGATCAAGGACACGGCACATGAACGAAAATAATGGAGAAAACCGCGGTCGTCGGGACCGCAACCGAAGGCATCGGGGGGGATCGCAGGGGCGCGGCCAAGGCCAACGCCAGGACGGCCGTAACGCGGGCGGCGGACGGGATGGGAAAGACGCCCGAGACTCCCGCGGCCGTCGGCCGGAGAGCCGCCCCTCCAAGCCGCAGGAACCGATTATCCTCCCCACCTTGCCGACGCCGGTTTGCGCCCGCTGCGGCCAGCCCATCGAGGACGTGACCTCGGCCCTCGCCGACAAGGCGACCGGGACCCCGGTCCACTTCGATTGCGTGCTTTCCTTCCTGAATGGGGCCGAGACCCTCGGCCAGAACGAGAAGATCGTCTACGTCGGGCAGGGCCGCTTCGCGGTGATGTTCTTCGAGAATCCGGTCGATACCCGGAAGTTCAAGATCGTGCGGATGATCGAGTGGGAATCCCGCGAGTCCCGCGCCGAGTGGCGCGGCGAGATCGCCGGGCTTTTCAGCCAGGTGAAATAGCGTACCCACAAGGCGCGTCGCCGCCATAACGAAAACGGGCCCCACGTGGGGCCCGTTCTTTTTTTTTACTGTTGCGCCCGCGCTATGTGCGCGGCCCGCGTTAACGACGCGGCCCGCGTCAAAGACACGGCCCGCGTCAAAGACGCGGCAGGATCCTATCGAACCCGCAGAAGGGCACGAGGACCGCGGGCACGCGAACCGAGCCGTCCGCGTCCTGATAGTTCTCGAGGACGGCGATCATCGCGCGCGAGAGGGCGATCGCGGTCCCGTTCAGCATGTGCACGTACTTATTCTTCCCGTCGTCGTCCTTGAAGCGGACATTCAGGCGTCGCGCCTGGAAATCGGTGCAGTTTGAGGTCGAGGTGACCTCTCCCCACTCGCCGCCGTTGCGGCCGGGCATCCACGCCTCGAGGTCCCACTTGCGGTAGGCGGGGGCGCCGAGGTCGCCGGTGCAGGTGTCGACGACGCGGAAGGGGACGCCAAGGCCGGAGAATATCTCCTCCTCGATGAGGCGAAGCTTCTCGTGCAGGGCGTCCGACTGCTCGGGAAGGCAATAGACGAACATCTCGAGCTTGTTAAACTGGTGTACCCGGTAGAGTCCCTTCGAGAACTGTCCCGCGGCCCCGGCCTCGCGGCGGAAGCAGTGCGAGAGCCCGCAGTAGAGAAGCGGCAGCTTCTCCTTCGGCAGGATTTCGTCCTTATGGTAGCCCCCGAGGGTGATCTCGGCGGTCGCGACGAGGCAGGTTCCCTCCTCCTCGATATTGTAGACGTTCGATTCCTTCCCGCGCGGGTTGAAGCCGATCCCCTGGAGGATCTCCTCCTTCGCGACGTCAGGCGTGATGAACGGGGTGAAGCCGTGCTTGCGCAGGACGTTCATCGCGTACATGATCAGGGCTTGCTCGAGGAAGACGGCCTCGTTCTTCAGGTAGTAGAACTTGACGCCGGAGACCTTCGTGCCCGCGTCGAAGTCGATGAGGTCGAGCGACTCGCCGATCTGGACGTGGTCCTTCGGCTCGAAGGCGAACTTCGTCGGCTCGCCGACGCGCTTCACCTCGGTGTTATCCTTATCTTCTTTCCCGACGGGGGCGTCGGGATGGGCCATGTTCGGTATTCGGCGGCCGGCGGCGTCGAGGTCCGCCTCGGCGCGGGCGAGCTCGGCCTCGGCGGCCGCGATCTCGTCCTTAATAGCCTTGCCCTCGTCGATCAGGCGCTTCCGCTCGTCGTCGGACAGCTTCCCCTTCATCGACTTCGCGTTCTCGTTCCGCTTGGTCTGCATGGCCTGCAGGGAGGTCACGAGCTCGGTTCGGCGGTCGAAGAGGGCGACGACGGCGTCCGCGTCCGCGTCCATGTTCCGCGCGGCGATGTTCGCCTTCACGGCGGCGAGGTTGTCCTTGATGAAACGGTAGTCTAGCATAATGACGGTATCATACCGCTTGCGGGACGGACGGCGCAAGGGGGAGGTCGCCCTTAACCCTACGCGACGGGAAGCTCCCCCGAGAAGGCGCGGTATTCCGCCCTGACGCTGCCGTCGGCCATCCGCGCGTTCGCCAGGATGAGTTCGCCTGAGTCCCCGAGACCGACGACGCGGCCCTCGATGATGTCCTCGCGCGCGGGGTCGCCAGAGCGGAAGCGAACGGCCGAGCCGAGGCCCCAAAGCCGCGCGGTGACCGCCTCGCGCCAATCTTGCCGCGAGAGCGCCGCGTCGAGGTGGAACAGGAATTTGGAGAGGACGGTCTCGATCGTCGGTATCTCGTCGGTGTCCGTAAGTTCCCTCGCGATGGACGTGGCGGTGTCGGCGAGTTCCTTCGGGAACGACGCCTGCGCGACGTTGATCCCTATCCCGACGTATACGACGCTACCGTCGCCCTCGCACAGGATGCCGCAGAGTTTCCTCCCGCCGACGAGGACGTCGTTGGGCCATTTCACCTCGGCCCGCGCCCCGGCGGGAAGGAAGGATTCGGCGGCCTCCGCAGCCGCGAGGCCGACGCGGAGGGTAAAGCCTTGCGATGGGGGCCGGCGAAGGAGAAGGGTGCACAGCACGCTCTCTCCAGGTCTCGCCGACCACTTCCTGCCGTCAACCCGGCCTCGTCCGCTCCGTTGGTATCCCGCGAGGACGCCGGCGCCGTCAGCCTCATCCCGCGCGGCGAGGAGGCGCGCGTCGCGCATGGTGCTTTCGGTTTCCGCGACCCGGTATATCGGGCCGGGAAAGGGACTCGCGACCTCGATTCTGTCGAAATTCATGCGACACACCCCCGATTCAGGACTATACTGTATCGGTGAATCCCCGCGCAATCGCCCTCGCGCTTTCCCCCTTTCTCGCCCGACCGGGCTACCGGGTTGCCGCCGTTATCGCGGCGGTCGCCATAGTTCTTGCCGCCATCCTCGTCGCCTTTGTCTACGCGCTCAGGCGGCAAGTGCGTCTGAAGACGAGGGAGCTGAACCTTCACATCAAGCAGCTGCAGGCAAGCGAGCGGCGAAACCGCGCCTTCATCGCCGCTCTCCCGGATCTCTTCTTCACCATCGATCGCGACGGGACCTACCTCGATTGTGACGTCCCGAGCCCGGAGTTGCTCAGGTCGCCACCGGGCGGTTTGATTGGCCGAAACCTGCGCGAGGTCTTCGAGCCCGAGCTCGCAGGCCTCTTCCTCGACTCCGCCCGAGCCGCCATCGATACCGGGATCCCTCGGCAGATCGAGTACGAACTCGAGGTTCCGGCGGGCCTTCGGCATTTTGAGTGCCGGATCGCCGGCCTCGACGCGAACACCGCCCTTTACGTCGCCCGGGACGTGACCGAGCGCTACCTGCACGAGGACGAGATGCGTCGCTCCCTCGCGGAGAAGGAGATTCTGCTCCGCGAGGTTCACCATCGGGTGAAGAACAACCTGCAGATTATCTCGAGCCTCGTCGCCCTACAGGCCGACCAGTTCAGGGACCCCGCCGATTGGGAACTGATGCAGGAGACGCAGCAGCGGATACACTCGATCGCGCAGCTTCACGAGCTGCTGTACGAGTCGAAGGACTTCGCCTCGATAGAGGTCGACGACCTCGTCGCCGGGATACTCGATGGTCTCGCCGTCACCTTTCACGCGGTTTCCCGAAAGGTGGAGATGCGCCGCTCGATCGCGCCCGCGACCATCAAGCTCGAGACCGCCGTGCCCGTAGGCCTTATCGTTAACGAGCTCGCGACGAATAGCCTGAAGTACGCCTTTAGCGATGGTCGCGGCGGGACCCTCGCGGTGACCGGCGGCCCCGACGGCGCGGATATCGTCCTGGTCGTCAAGGACGACGGTCCCGGCCTTCCGATCGGCGTCGACTTCGAGGACGCGTCGACTCTCGGCTTCGTCCTCGTCCGCTCCCTTGCCCGCCAGGTTCGAGGAACGGTCCGGCCGCTTCGCGGCCCTGGCGCCCAGTTCGAGCTTCGCTTTCCCGCGGTCCCATCGCCCAGGAAAACCAGCCTCGTCCCCGCTCTCCCTTCTTGACATTTTCCCGAACTTTAGCGATTATAAGCATCAGACGCGTCCCGAATGGCGGCTATTACGGAGCTTGCCGCGCGCGTCCCTCGAAGACCTGTTGATTGGATGTCGTATGGCGGCTATTACGGAGCTTGCCGTGCGCGTCCCTCGAAGACATATTGCAGCGGATGTCGTATAACGGCTATTACCCGAGCTTCCCAAGCTCGTGACGAGGGTTCGACTCCCTTCATCCGCTGCAATATGTTTTTTTTATGCCCGCGCGCACGGCAAGCTCATAGCTTCCCAAGCTCGTGACGAGGGTTCGACTCCCTTCATCCGCTGCAATATGTCTTTTTTTTATCCGCGCACGGCAAGCTCGTAGCTTCCCAAGCTCGTGACGAGGGTTCGACTCCCTTCATCATTTCATCCTTACAACTCGATGCGCACCGGCTCGATTCCCCAAATCTCGCGCGCATACTCGGTAATCGTCCGGTCGGTCGAGAACTTCCCCATCCGGGCGGTGTTGAGTATGGACATTCGCGCCCATTTCTCCGGGTCGCGGAAGGTTTCCGAGACGCGGGACTGGCAGTCGACGTACGAGCGATAGTCGGCGAGCAGGAGGTAGTGGTCGCCGTTTCGGAGGAGGGCGTCCGCGACGGGGCGGAAGAGGTCGGGGTCCCCTTTCGAGAAGAATCCGCCGCCTATTTGGTCGATGACGCGCCTGAGCTCGGGGTCGGCTCGGTAGAACGAGACCGGGTCGTATCCCCGCGCCTTGAGATCGGAAACGCCGCGCGAGTCGAGCCCGAAGATGAATATGTTCTCGTCCCCCACCTCCTCGCGTATCTCCACGTTCGCACCGTCGAGGGTGCCGATCGTCAGCGCCCCGTTCAGCGCGAACTTCATGTTGCCCGTGCCCGATGCCTCGGTTCCCGCCGTCGATATCTGCTCGGAGAGGTCGGCGGCCGGGATGATCTTCTCGGCGTTCGACACCGCGTAGTTGCGGAGGAAGTGGACGGCGAGCTTCCCGCGCGCGAGCGGGTCCGAGTTCACGGTCTCGGCGACGGAGTTTATCAGCTTGATAACGAGCTTCGCCATGTGATAGCCGGGCGCGGCCTTTCCCGCGAAGAACGCCGTGCGCGGCGCCACGTCGGCGCGCGGGTCGTCCCTGATCCTGTTGTAGAGTGTGATTACGTGAAGGACGTTCAGGAGTTGCCTCTTGTACTCGTGGATGCGCTTCACCTGAATATCGAAAAGCGAGTCGATGTTCACTTCGACGTCGAGGTGGGCTCGCACGTACCTCGCGAGGAATTCCTTGCGGGCGCGCTTTACCGCTCGCCACTCGGCGCGGAAACCTGCGTCCTCGGCGAGTGGCTCGAGCCTTCTCAGCTCGTCGAGGTTCGTGACCCACCCGTCCCCGATGCGCGAGGATATGAGGCCCGCGAGCTCCGGGTTGCAGAGCTTGAGCCAACGGCGCTGGGTGATCCCGTTCGTCTTGTTGTTGAAACGCTCCGGCCATAGGGCATGGAAGTCGCGAAACACCCGCTCCTTCAGTATCTCCGTGTGCAGGGCGGCGACTCCGTTCAGGGAATGGCTCCCGACGATCGCGAGGTTCGCCATCCTGACGCGCCGTTCGGGGCCTTCCTCGACGAGCGAGAGATCCCGTATCATCCGCTCGTCGCCGGGGAAGCGGCGCGCGACCTCGGCGAGGAAGCGCGAGTTGATCTCGTAGATGATCTCGAGATGCCTCGGGAGGACGCGGCCGAGCAGGGCGACCGGCCATTTCTCGAGCGCCTCGGGCAGGATCGTGTGGTTGGTGTAGCCGAAGGTCTTGACCGAGATATCCCACGCCTCGTCCCACGCGAGGCCCTCGAGGTCGACGAGTACCCGCATCAGCTCGGCGATCGCGATCGCCGGGTGAGTGTCGTTGAGCTGAATCGCGACCTGGTCGGGGAATGCGCGGAAGTCGGAACCCTCCGTTTTCTTGTAGCGCCGGACGATGTCCTGGATCGTCGCCGAGACGAAGAAGTACTCCTGCTTGAGGCGGAGCTCCTTCCCCTCGAAGACGTTGTCGTTCGGGTAGAGGACCTTGGTGATGTTCTCGGACACGGATTTCGCGGCGACCGCCTTGATGTAGTCGCCGTCGTTGAAGTAATTAAGGTCGAACTCGCGCGTCGACTTCGCGGACCAGAGGCGGAGGTTGTTGACCGTGTTGTTGCGGTATCCCGGAATCGGGGTGTCGTACGCGACGGCGACGATCTCCTCCGCGTCCACCCAGCGGCGGCGCTCGGCTCCCGACCCGTCGCCTCGCGGCTCGACGCGGCCGTAGAACCGCACGAGGCAGGTGAACTCCGGGCGCGGGAATTCCCAGACGTTCCCGAGGCGGAGCCAGTTGTCCGGGGTCTCGACCTGCCAGCCGTCGCGGATGCTCTGGAAGAATATCCCGTAGTCGTACCGGATCCCGTATCCCATAGCGGGGAACTGGAGGGTCGCGAGCGAGTCCATGAAGCAGGCGGCGAGTCGCCCGAGCCCGCCGTTCCCGAGCCCGGCGTCCCACTCC
>JAKPSR010000143.1 GCA_029571425.1 Spirochaetota bacterium
CGCGCGCCAGATCTCCTCGAAGCGGCAGGAGCTGAAGAAGTTCGAGGACTCCCGGAACGTCAAGAAGGTCACGCTCGACAACCTCTACGATACGATCAGCGACGGGGAACTCCTCGAGCTCAAGGTCATCATCAAGGGCGACGTACAGGGCTCCGTCGAGGCGCTCAAGCAGTCGCTCGAGAAGCTGTCGACGAAGGACGTGCGGCTCAACGTCATCCATGCCTCAGCCGGCGCGATCAACGACTCCGACGTCATGCTCGCAGCGGCCGACTCGAATGCCATCATCATCGGCTTCAACGTCCGCCCGACCCCGCAGGCCAAGCTCCTCGCCGAGCAGGAGAAGGTCGACATCCGGAAGTACAACATCATCTACAAGGCCGTCGAGGAGATCGAGATGGCGATGGAGGGGATGCTCAAGCCGGATATCAAGGAAGAAGTCATCGGACAGGTCGAGGTCAGGAACGTCATCAAGGTGCCGAAGATCGGCATGATCGCCGGATCCTACGTGCTGCAGGGACTCATCAAGCGCTCCTCCACCGTTCACGTCATCCGCGAGGGGATCGTCGTCCACTCGGGCAAGCTCGCCTCGCTCAAGCGGTTCAAGGACGATGCGAAGGAAGTCGCCGCCGGCTTCGAGTGCGGTATCTCCATCGAGAACTTCAACGACGTGCGCGTCGGAGACCAGTTTGAGGTCATCGAGTTCGTCGAGGTCGCTCGTAAGCTCAAGGACAGCGAGAAGCTTTCCGACGCTAAGCCCGCCGCCGACGAGAAGGAAGGCGGGAAATGACCGGGGGATGGCCTCTGCATGGGTGAGCACCGCCTCGACAGGCTTGGGGAGCAGATCAGGGAGGAGATATCCGCCCTGGTCCTCTCCCGTAAGATAAAGGACCCCCGCGTCTCGACCTTCCTCTCGATAAACCGGGTTGAGGTCTCGGGCGACCTTGGTTACGCCAAGGTGTACGTCTCGAGCTTCATGAGCCCGCGCGAGACTAAGCAGGGCGTGCGCGGGCTCGAGAGCGCCGCCGGATTCATACAGTCGACCCTCGGGAAGAAACTTCGCATCAGGCAGTTTCCCCACCTTACCTTCGTCTACGACGAGAGCATCAAGGAAGGGTTCGACATGGTTCGCCGCATCGACGAACTCGGGGTATCGGGCCAGGGCGCGCCCGACGGGGACGAGGATCGAGGCTGACGGCGCCGTGGATCACGACCGCATCGTGCCCCTCGCGAAACGCGCGGGGCTTTCGAGCTTTACTTCCCTGTGGGAGGTGAAGCGAGCCCTCGGAACCCGCAAAGTCGGGCATACGGGCACCCTTGATTCATTCGCCGACGGGCTTCTCGTCGTCCTCGCGGGTCGCATGACCCGGTTCGCGCCATTCATCACCGATATGGACAAGGAATACTTGGCGCTCGTGCGTTTCGGCGCCGAGACCGATACCCTCGATCCCGAGGGCGCAGTCGTCGCCGAGGCGCCGCTTCCGTCGCGGGACGCCGTCGAGGCGGCAGTCCGCTCGCTCGTAGGCCCGATCATGCAAGCCCCTCCCGCCTATTCGGCGATACACGTTGACGGGAAACGCGCCTCCGATCGCGCGCGCAGAGGCGAGGCCGTCGAGCTTCCCCCTCGCCCGGTAACGATTTACGAGATGGATGTCGAGCGGGCCGAGACGAACGTCGACGCTGGCGTGTCGACGTGTGCGCTCCGCGTGCGTTGCTCCAAGGGGACTTATATCCGCTCGCTCGCTCGCGACGTCGCCCTCAAGGCGGGGAGCCGGGCGCACCTCGTCGCGCTCAGGCGAACCAAGGTTGGGCCCTTTACCCTCGACGAGGCCGTCGGTTCCGAGCTTTTGCCGCCGTTCGGTTCCGAGCTTAAAACTTCAGACGCGCCGATCGAGGACGCGATCAGGGAACGCGCCCTTCGGCTTGACCGCTCCCTCGCGCTCAGGCTCGGGCTCTCGGTCGCCGAGATCGCGGCGGCCCGGGCAGAAGGCTTCCTCTCAGGTCGCCAGATCCAGGGCGATTGGTTCGACCGTTGGGACGCCCCGAGCGGGGCCGACGCGGCCGTCTTCGCCGGCGATCGCTTTCTCGGGATCGCCGCGCGATCGGCGCAAGGACGCTGGGCCTACGGGTTCGTGGCGGGGGAGGGTAGCCAATGACGACCTTTTACTGGGACGAACTCGCCGAGCCCGAGACGGCCGAACGCCTCGACTCGCTGATCGGCGCCCGGTCGGGCACCTCGGTGACCATCGGGGGATTCGACGGCCCTCATCTTGGGCACGCGGCCCTCTTTAGCGCGGTATTTGACGCCGCGCGCTCCGATCGGCTTCTTCCCGGGGTCGTGACCTTTACCCGCAGCCCGCGCTTCGCCAAGGACGCGGCAGGTTACGCGGGCGACGTCTCGACACTCTCCCTTCGCATGGAGCGCTTCCGTCGCCTCGGCTTCGCCTTCGCCGTCCTAATTGACTTTTCCGCCGATTTCGGTAAAATGACAGGTGCCGTATTCTTTGATAATCTGGTAAAAACTGTCCGTATGCGATATCTGGCCGTCGGTCCCGATTTCCGTTGCGGGCATCGCCTGGATACGGGGGTCGCCGAGATCGCGTCCCTCGCCCGAAAAGAAGGGTTTCGCTTCGATTCCATACCGTTGGTCGAGCGGGACGGCGGGCGGATCAGCTCAAGCCTGATACGCGACGCGGTTTCGTCTGCCGACTTTGCCCGCGCGGAATCCCTTCTGGGTCATCCATTTTTGCTTGATTTGACGGTACCGCTCTGGGAGGAGTCTTCCGGCGGCCTCGAGGCCCCGCGCGATTCCATCGACCAGATCGTGCCTCGCGTCGGGGAATACAAAGTCTCGATAAAAGACGCGTCAGGCGCCCTGCGCCCGGCGAAGCTCACGGTCCGCGACGGTTCCGTGCGCCTCGACCCGGAGGAGGGAAAGACCCTCCCCGACGCCCTCGACATCGAGACGGCTGAGTTTCGGTTATCATGACGTTATGATAGAAGGAGTAAGTATGGCACTTACAAAGGACACGACCACCGCGGTGGTTAGCAAATTCGGCGCGAACGAGAAGGACACCGGGAATACCAAGGTCCAGATCGCCCTCCTCACGGAGCGCATCAACCAGCTCACCGAGCACTGCAAGACCTTCAAGAAGGACAAGAACAGCCAGCGCGGCCTCATTATCCTCGTCGGTCAGCGCAGGCGGCTGCTGAAATACCTGCAGCGACGCGACCTCGAGACCTACCGGAGCCTGATCCAGGAACTCGGTATCCGCAAGTAACGCGTTAGTTACCCGTCGGTCCCCGACGGGTAACTTTTTTCTCCCCGTCCGCCCGAAGCCGGGCATCGCCCGAACGGCGGATCACGACAGAAGGTTCATCAATGGTAAATAGAGTAACGTATCGGATCGGGAACGACGATCTGATCCTGGAGACGGGCCGTCTCGCCAAACAGGCGAACGGCTCGATCTACGCCCAGTACGCGGGCTCGGCGATCATCGCCACCGCGTGCGCCTCCCACGACAGTCAGGAGGGCCTCGACTACGTCCCCCTCACCGTCGACTACAACGAGAAATACTACGCGGCCGGCAAGATCCCTGGCGGCTTCATCAAGCGCGAAAGCAGGCCGAAGGACAAGGAAATCCTCGTCTCCCGCCTGATCGACCGCCCGATGCGCCCCCTGTTCGAGAAGGAGTTCGGCCGCGACATCCAAATCGTGCCGACCTGCATCTCGACCGACATGGCCAACCCGCCCGACATCCTCGCCGTCATCGCGAGCTCCGCCGCGGTCGTCATCTCGGACATCCCCTTTAACGGCCCGATCGCCGCCGCGCGCCTCGCCTACGTCGATGGTCAGTACGTCATCAACCCCACCTTCGAGCAGATCGAGAAGGCCGACATGGAGATCGTCGTCGCCGGCACCTCCGAGGGCATCACGATGGTCGAGGGCGGCGCCCACGAGGTCTCCGAGGAGGTCATGCTGACCGCCCTCGAGAAGGCCAAGGAATTCATCAAGGTGATGTGCCAGCTGCAGCTTGACCTCCGCGCGAAGTGCGGTAAGGAGAAGCTCCCGCTCAACCCGCTCAAGGTAACCCTCGAGAACAAGGACGCGATGCGCTCCGAGGCGCGCCCGCGCCTCGCCGAGGCCCTGTACGTCAAGGGTAAGTTCGAGCGCCGCGCCGCCTGCGACGCGGTCAAGGCCGATCTCGCCGCCAAGTACGCGACCCAGCTCGAGGACGCGATGCAGAAGAAGCTCTTCGACGCGCTCTTCGAGGACATGGAGTACGAGATTCTCCGCTCCACCATCCTCGATAAGGGCGTTCGCGTCGACGGGCGCGGAACCGAGGATATCCGCGATATCACCTGCGAGATCGGCGTCCTGCCGCGCCCGCACGGGTCCGCGGTCTTCACGCGGGGCGAGACCCAGTCCCTTTCCGTCGTCACCCTGGGAACCGTCTTCGACGAGCAGATCTTCGACGACATCGAGGGCGATCGCCGCGAGCACTTCCTCCTTCATTACAACTTCCCGCCCTTCTCGGTCGGCGAGGTCGGGCGCATGGCGACCGGGCGCCGCGAGATCGGGCACGGCTACCTGGCCCGCCGCTCGCTCGAGCCCATGGTGCCGAGCCGCGACGCCTTCCCCTACACCGTGCGCGTCGTCTCCGAGATCCTCGAGTCGAACGGCTCGTCCTCGATGGCGACCGTCTGCGGCGGCACCCTCGCGATGCTCCACGCGGGCGTCCCGATGAAGAAGCCCGTCGCCGGCATCGCGATGGGTCTCATCACGGAAGGCGACAAGTTCGCCGTCCTCTCGGACATCCTCGGCGAGGAGGATCACCTCGGCGACATGGACTTTAAGGTCGCGGGAACCTCCGAGGGAATCACCGGCTTCCAGATGGACATCAAGATCGCCGGCGTCTCGACCGAGATCATGAAGAAGGCCCTTGATCAGGCGAAGCGCGGCAGGCTCCACATCCTCGGCATCATGAACAAGACCATCTCCAAGCCCTCGGCCGAGATTTCCCCCTACGCCCCGCGCATCGAGGTGATGCGCATCGACGTCGACAAGATCGGCGCCCTGATCGGCCCCGGCGGGAAGAACGTCAAGGCGATCTCCGAGATGTTCCAGGTCACGATCAACACCGAGAACGACGGTACCGTCACCATCTACGGGAAGAACGCCAAGGCGGCGCTCGACGCGAAGGGCGCGGTGAAGGGGATCGTCGAGGACCCGGAGGTCGGCAGGATCTACGACGGCGTCGTCCGCCGCATCATGGACTTCGGCGCCTTCGTCGAGATCCTTCCCGGAAAGGAAGGCCTCTGCCATATCTCGAAGCTTTCCAGGACGCGCGTCGCGAACGTCTCCGACGTGGTTAAGGAAGGCCAGCGCATCCCGGTCAAGCTCCTCGAGATCGACAAGATGGGCCGGCTCAACCTCTCCTACGTTGACGCCCTGGGGGACAATGCCAATTAACGAGCGGACGCTCCCGAACGGAATCCGACTCATTACCGAACCGATCGCCGCGACTAAAACCGCTGCGGTCGGTTTTTGGTTTGATGCGGGTTCGCGGGATGAGCGCGCGCGAGAGCGCGGCGCCGCCCACTTCGTCGAGCACATGCTTTTCCGCGGGACGGCGCGACGCTCATCTGCCGACCTTTCCCGCCTTTTCGACCGCGTCGGCGGCTACGCGAACGCGTTCACCGAGCGCGAGCGGGTATGCCTCCACTGTTCGGTCCCCGGCGACCGTTTTCCGGAGGCCCTCGTCGCGCTCGTCGAGATGACGGGCGAGTCCGCGCTCGCGCCCGACGAGATCGAGCGCGAGCGCGCCGTGATATCGAGCGAGGCCCTCGCCGCGCTTGACGATCCCGAGGAGATCGCGATGGACCGGGCCCTCGCCGACGCGTGGGGCGGCCATCCCCTCGCGCTCCCGATCGCGGGGGAGCCGGGTAACGTCGCCCAGCTCGCTCATGCCGAGATAGAAAGATTTTACCGCGATCGCTTCGCGCCGGGCCCCGCCCTCGTGACCGCCGCTGGCGCGGTGGACGAGGGGCTTCTCGCTACTGCGCTTTCCGCCTTCTCGGGGCCGGGAAAGACATCCGCGCCCGGGACGACGGCGGACCATCCCGCGTGGCGGCCCGGTCGCCGTTGGCACCGCGCGGGGAGAAGCCAGACGCAAATCGTCCTTTCGTATCCCGTCCCACGAGCCCGCTCGCGCGCGGACTGGTACGCCTGGGAGACCCTCAACGCCCTCGTCGGGGATACGGTGAGCTCGCGCCTCTTTCAGTCGCTTCGCGAGCGACTCGGGCTTTGCTATTCCGTCTATAGTTTTCCCGCGTTCTATCGGGCGGGCGGGGCATGGTACGCCCATCTCGCGACGCCGCCCAATCGCGCCGAGTCCGCCATCGAGGCCCTGCTCGCCGAGGTCGCCCTTTGGCGCGACCGGGGATTCTCCGACCAAGAGATCGAGGACGCCGTCGCCCACCTTCGGGGCGAGACGATCATGGACGCCGAGGACACGGAGAATCGGATGAAGCGACTCGCCCGCCAATGGGCGTACAATGGCGAGGTATACGGCGTCGAGGAATCGCTCGCCCGGCTCAAGGCGGTC
>JAKPSR010000148.1 GCA_029571425.1 Spirochaetota bacterium
CGGCGGATGGGCGGCGAAACGAACGTAGACGAGACGCCTTCCGTCGGCGAGGGCCTGTCGCGCGAACGGAATCGCGACGCGGCGATATTCGTCCACGGACGACACCTGCCAGACGACGTTGTCGCCGAGCCGGATCGAGTCTAGGGCCCCGTCGAGCCCCTCCATCCCGCTCCGAACGCGCTCAAAGGCCGCCATTTTCGGGCTCCCCGTCGGCGACCGAGAAGCGGTCGTCCAGGACGCGTATTTTCCCGCGCAGGCCAGACGTCGCGTAGATCCGTCGCTTGGCGTCTATGATAATCGCTTCCGCCTCCGGTTCCGCTTCGACGAGGGCGAGACCTTCCTTCGCGCCGAGGAGAAAGGCCGAGGTCGAGAGGGCGTCTGCCCGCATCGAATTCGGGGAGACGATCGTGACCGACAGGAGACCCGTCTCGGCCGGCCAGCCGGTTCGCGGGTTTACGATGTGATGATATCGTCGCCCTCCCTCGACGAAAAAACGCTCGTAGGCGCCGGAGGTGACGACGGAGGCGTTGCTTACCGGTATTGAGAGGATTGGCGCGCCGCGGTTCGTCTCGGGATCGCGGATGCCGATCGTCCAGGGTGTGCCCCGCTTCTTTTCCCCAACGGCATAGATGTTTCCCCCGAGGTCCACGATCGCCCGATCGGCGCCCGCCTCGCGAAGGATCTGGGCGGCAAGGTCTGCGGCGTGCCCTTTCGCGATTCCGCCGAGGTCGAGACGCATTCCGCTTTTGGAGAGGAACACGGTGTCGCTCTCGCCGATGGTAACCCGCCGATAGTCGACGAGGGAGCGGGCCGCGTCAATCGTGTCCTGAGACGGGACGGCCGCCGCGTCGGTCCCGATACCCCACGCCTTCACGAGCGGGCCGATCGTCGGGTCGAAAAGCCCGTCGGTCTGCTTAGCGTAGGAAAGCGCCGCGCGGAGGATCGCGATGGTGTCGGGCGCGGCGTGAGCCGGAGAGATCCCGGATGATCGATTGATCTCGGCCACGTTGGTGTCGTCCCTGTTTGCGCTGACCGTCGCCTCGAGCTCGCGGAGCCGGGCGAAGACCCGGGCAAGGAGCGCGTCGTCCGGTTTCGGCAGGGTGATGGCGCATACCGTCCCAAACACGAGCTCGGTTCGCATGGTCGGGGCCGATACGCGGCAAGAGGCAAAAACGAGCGCGGTGCCGACGATCAACGCGATCGCGCGCCTTGCCTTGCGCTCATCATTTTGTCGTGCATTCATGATCGACCCGCCTTCTTGCGTTTCTTTTCCTCGTAAAGCCGGGCGTCGCTTTCCTCGATGCTTTCGTCGAAGGATCGTATCGGGCTGCCCGGCGAATTGTGCACGAAACCCCAGCTCGCGGAGAGGGCCCAGGGTCTCGCGCTTCCATCTTCGTTGAAGGCGCGTATCCCCGCGTCGATGCGGTCGAGGGCCGCCCGCACGCTTTGCTCGGGCGCGCCCGTCATCAGCACGAGGAATTCGTCGCCGCCGTACCGCACGACGAGATCTCCGTCACGAAAGCTTTTTCGCAGAATGTCGGCGAGCGCCCGGATCGCGACGTCCCCTTCCTTGTGGCCAAACTGGTCGTTGATCCTCTTGAGCCCATCCATGTCAATAAAAATAAACGACGTTGATTCGTTCGTCTCGATCGCGCGCTCGAAGGCGGCTCGTCCCTCGATGAGTAGGGCGCGCCGGTTCGCGAGGCCGGTGAATTCGTCGATCGACGATAGGCGAGACAGGTCGGTGTTTCGCCGCTTCAGGCTCTCTATGTGATCGGTGAGAGCGCGCTGCTTCTCCCTGACGAGGTCGTTGGCGCGCGCGGTGGAGATGAGGTGCGAGACGACTTCCTGCACCATCGAGTATTGCTGGTATTGCGTTTCCGATATCGAGAGGGCGAGATAGCCGAGCGGGACGCCGCGGCGCTCAAGGGGAAGCACGGCGACAGGTTCGTACAGCGAGTCGATCCCGTCGGGGATGAGGGTCGAAAGCGGAATTCGGGGAAAGTCCTTTCGGGGGATGTCGACGGAGGCGCGCTCACGGTATGAGAGCCGAACCTCGCCCTCGCCCGCTGAATCGGCCGCGAGAAGCACGAGAACGCAGCGCTGGATACCGAGTAACGGAAGGAAGGAACCGAAGCCGCGGATCGCCGCGTCGAGCGAAAGCTTTTGCGAGAGAAGGGCGTTGCAGCCTTGATAAAAGGAAAGGGACCCGAGGTCGAGCGCGCGAAGGCGGGCGAACTGCCGCCGTTTCGCCTGGAGCATGGTTCGGAAGGAGTCGATGAATAGTGCGTTCACGAACACTTGGTCGGAGAAGCTACGGTGCTTAAGTAATAGGCTCGTCCAGAGGGTCGAAAAGACGTCGATAAAGGCGTTCGTGAGGTCGCCTGTCTTTGCGAAGTCCTCGATGGCGCCGGGCACGACGGAGGCGTATGGCTGGGTGTCCCCCTTTTCGAGGCTCTCCTCGATCAGGGTCTCGAGGGCGTTTCGGAGCGTCTCGTTCTCGGCGCGCCGTCGGCCGGATCGCCGTTTCCCGCGCACCTCGACGAACGCGTCCTTCGGAACGCTACGGCGCTCAAGGAAGCCGGTGCAGCCGCAGGATTCCCGTTGCACGAAACGAGCCGGCACCGTGACGGTCTCTGGCCCGTATGTTGTCGTTCCCGCGATGTCGGACCGAATCCGCTCGAGGAGTATCGTGGATATCTCCCGGATAGGGACGGAAACCGTCGTTAAGTCGCTCGAGAGAATGCCGCTTTCCTCGACGTCGTCGAAGGCGACGACCGCGATGTCCTCGGGCACCGCGATGCCGTTAGCCGCGAATTCCCGTATCGCCCCGATCGCCATTTGCGCGTTCAGGCAGACGAGGACGTCCGGCGAGTCGTTTTCCAGGGCGAGAATGCGCGCGACGGCCGTTTTGCCGTCTTCCGCGAGAAACGATCCGGGGAGACAAAGGCCTAATGGAATCGAGAGGTCCCTCTCGGCGAGGGATCGATCGATCGCGACGCGGCGCTTGCGGGAGACGCTGTCGGGCGCGTCCGGCCCCGAAAGGAGGGCGATCCTGCGATACCCGTGACGATCGACGATATGGGCGACAAGCTCGCCGATGGCCGCATCCTCGTCGGCGATTACCCCGAAAAAACCGTCCGCGGCGCCAAGGAACAGGTACATCGGAATCCCCGGGAGGCGTCTAGCGAGCTCGGGCATGCCCGCGGTTGGGCGCAGGGGGTAAACGGAATCTGGTAAGACGATGAGGGCGTCGAGGGCGTCGGGGTGGGGCAGGTTGTATGCGAGCGAAGGGCCGTCTTCGCCGATAACCCCGCCGAAGAAGAAAACGAGATGGGCGTTCGCTTCCTCGGCCGCCTCGATGAGGGACGAAATGACTTGGCCGTTAAAATACCCGCCGATTGAGTTCATCAAGACCCCAACCGTGAGCGCGAAAGGGTCTTGGCGATCGAATCGACGGATATCGGCGGTCATATCCTCATTATCGCAGCACGGGCATTATTTTACAATCTTCAAATGGAGCTCGTCGAGCTGCTTTTGGTCGACCTCGCTCGGGCAGTCGTCCATCGGGCTTTGGGCGAAACTGTTCTTCGGGAAGGCAATGACCTCTTTGATCGAGGTCTCGCCCGCCATCAGCATCACCAGTCGGTCGAGTCCCGGCGCTATCCCCCCGTGGGGCGGCGCGCCGTACTTGAACGCCTCGGTGAGGAAGCCGAACTTGCGCTGTCCCTCTTCCTCGCTGAAGCCGACGATCTTAAATATCTTTTTCTGAAGATCGGGATCGTGGATTCGGATCGAGCCCGACGCGAGCTCGTATCCGTTCAGCACGAGATCGTAAAGGTCGCCCTTGACGCTTCCTGGGTCGGACTCGAGGGTGGCGTGGTACTTGTCTTGGGGCCAGGTGAACATATGGTGGGCGGTGTCCCATTTCCCCTCGTCCTCATTCCACTCGAACATCGGGAAGTCGACGATCCAGGCGAACTCGAAACGCCCTTCCTCGCAGAGGCCGAGGTCCTTGCCAAGTTTGGAGCGGACGGCGCCGAGGGCGGCGCAGGCAACCTTTGCCTTCGCGTCGGCGACGAAGAGGAGAAGGTCGCCCGGCTTCGCGCCGAGCTTCCCGCAAACCTCGACCGCCTTTCCCTCGAAGAACTTGGACACTCCGCCCTCGAGCGTAGGCGCGTTGGCTTCTCCGCCGACCTTCATCCAAGCGAGGCCCTTTGCCTTGTAGATCTTTGCCTGGGACTCAAGTTCCTCGATGAGCTTTCGGCTGTACTTCTCGGCGACGCCGGGCACGACGAGGGCCTTGACCTTGCCTCCCGCGGCAAGGGCGTCCTTGAACGCCTGGAATGTGCCTGTCTCGGCAAGGAAGGCCCCATCCTGCATCCGCATGTCGAAGCGAAGTTCCGGCTTGTCCGAACCGTAGAGGTCGATCGCGTCATCGTAGGCGATGCGGTTGAACTTCGGGGGGAGCGCGACGCCGAGGGTTTCCTTGAATATGTGGCCCATCATCCCCTCGATGAGGGAAAGGACGTCCTCGCGGTTTACGAAGCTCATCTCGATGTCGATCTGGGTGAATTCCGGCTGGCGGTCGCCTCGCGCGTCCTCGTCTCGGTAGCAACGGGCGATCTGAAAGTACTTGTCGAAGCCGGAGACCATCAGGATTTGCTTATAAAGCTGGGGTGACTGGGGAAGGGCATAGAACTTACCTGCGTACAGGCGCGAGGGAACGAGGTAGTCGCGCGCGCCCTCGGGCGTCGAGGCGATGAAGGTCGGGGTCTCGAGCTCGTAGAAGCCTTTGCCGACGAGGTACTGCCTGGTCGCGAAGGCCACTTTCGAGCGGAGGGCAAGATGGTGCTGCATGACGCCGGACCGAAGGTCGAGGTAGCGATACTTGAGGCGAAGCTCCTCGCTCGCGTTCGTCTTTTCGTCGATCATGAAGGGGAGGGTTTCCGCCTTGGAAAGTATCTCGATTCGCTTGGCGACGACCTCGATCGCGCCGGTGGGCATGTCGGGATTCACCATCGAGTCCGGGCGGGCGCGGACGACGCCCTCGACCGCGAGGCAGTACTCCATCTTGAGCTCGGCGGCGCAGGCTGCGAGCTCCGCAGGGGCGTCCGCGTCCACGACGACCTGGGTGAGGCCATAGCGGTCGCGAAGGTTGATGAAGGATATGCCGCCGTGATCGCGTTTGCGGTGCACCCAGCCGTTAAGAATAACCGTTTTTCCCGCGTCAGCGGCGCGAATGTCCCCGCAGGTGGCGGTACGTCTCATTTGTTCCATGGCGGACAGTATAGAAGGTTGCGCGGGTAAAGACAAGAATCCCGCGGAATTTTGCTTTTTGGGGCGAGAAACCTATACTTAAAAGCATGCTTCGAACGCGCTCCCGAGAGGTACAGCAACGCGTCGTCGACCGGGTCATTGTCCTGGTGTGGCTCGTCGTTTTCATGGTCTGCGCGCTCGGGATCGGATTCCCGATACTGTTCTTCATGACCCTCGAAGGGGTGTATAAGGACCAGCAGGAAATCGTCGTCAAATTCTCCCGTGCCTATCTCGAAAACTACCTAAACTACCAGCGTGAGGTCGTTACTCAAACGGCCCGAGCCGCGCCGTTGCAGGATCCCTCCCTTTTCGCCCGAGTTAGGCGCGAGACGCGGGGAATCCCCCCGCAGGACGGACTGGCGGCCCGCGAACTGCTGCGGGGCGTGCTCTCCCAATCAAATGCCTTTCGCTTCTTGGCCTTCCTGACGCCGGACGAGGTTCGGCCCATCCTGCTGGAGCCCGCCGCCCTCCAGGCGGCCCTTACCGAGGGGCAGTATGATCGCGGCTATGCCTGG
>JAKPSR010000151.1 GCA_029571425.1 Spirochaetota bacterium
GCGGGGCGGAATCTCCTCCTGTCGTTCCGCGACGGGGTTCTTTCGGAGCTTTCCGCGGTGATAAAGGCCGAATCGGCCAAGGCATACGACGCCGCCGTTCTCCGCGAGCTCATCCCGCAGGCAATCCGCGCTTGGGTCGAGCGCGGCGGGTCGGACGACCTCGCCGTCCTCGTCAACCCGAAGGACCTGGGCGGACTCGAGTCCAGCCTTCGCGCGGCCCTCAAGGACCGAATCGCGGCCGGTCTCGAGATCAAGGCGGACGCGTCTATCCCCGGCGGCTTCCGCGTCGGGATGAAGGACGGCTCCGCCTACTACGATTTCTCGGCCGAGTCCGTCGCCGAGCTTTTCTCCGCCTACCTCAATCCCCGCGTCGCCGCCCTGATGAAGTCGGCCGCGAAGGAGCTGTAGGCACGTGTCGGGCTACTACTACTTGATGGCCCAGCTCCCGGTGATAAACCCGGCGGCGCCCGTGGCCTTCTCGTACGCCAAGTTCAGCGAACTCGCGCACCGTTTCCTTTCGTCGCGCGACGCGCGCGTCCTTGACGCCCTGTCGCTCGAGCCTGCGAGGCACGAGGCCGCGACGGGGTCGGCGGTCGTCGACGCCTGGTACCGCTGGGAGCGGGCGCTTCGCCTCTCCCTCGCCCGGTTTCGCGCGGCAAAGCTCGGCAGGAACATACCGTATACCTTCGAGGAGGAGGAGCTCGTCTCGCGCGCTCCCGACGCGCGCGCCGCCGCCCACGCGGCGAGCTCGATCGAGAATCCCCTCGAGGCCGAACTCGCCCTCGACCGCGCCCGCCTCGCGCGCGTCGAGTCCCTCCGCGGAGGGCACTTCTTCGACTCAGAGGCGGTTTTCCTGTACGGATTGACGCTGCTCCTCCGCGAGCGCAGGGATCGGTTCTCTGCCGAGGCGGGGCGCGCTTCCTATACCACCATTTATAGCCAGATTCTTGGAGAGCAAGCATGAGGGATACAAAAGGCTCGGTCGTTGCCGTCAACGGCAACATGATCAGCGCGAAATTCGACGGGATCGTCGCCCTGAACGAGGTCGGCTACGCGCTGACCGGCGGGAAGCGGCTGAAGAGCGAGGTCATCCGCGTGCGCGGTGACGTGGCCCAGCTCCAGGTCTTCGAGATCACCAAGGGTATCCAGGTCGGTGACCCGATCGAGTTCACCGGAGATCTCCTCTCGGTCGAGCTTGGGCCGGGCCTCCTTGGCCAGGTATACGACGGGCTCCAAAACCCGTTGCCTGATCTCGCGAAAAAGGCCGGTTATTTCCTCGAGCGGGGCATCTACCTCGACCCGCTCCCTGACGAGACCCGCTGGGATTTTACCCCCGTCGCGAAGCCAGGCGACCGCGTCGTCCGCGGCGATACCCTCGGTACCGTGCCTGAAGGAACTTTTAAGCACCGGATCATGGTTCCCTTTGGGATGTACGGCTCGTATACCGTCAAATCCGTCAAGGGCGCGGGCAACTATCCCTTAAGCGAGAAGATCGCCGAGCTCGAGGACGAG
>JAKPSR010000172.1 GCA_029571425.1 Spirochaetota bacterium
CGTCTTCGCCCTGCTCGCGGCAAAACGGGACGACGCGGGCACGGCGTCGGCGACGTATCATTTCGCCGTCTACCTGCCGCAGAACCGCGACTCCTTCTTCGCGAAGGTCGTGGCGGGAGCCCGCAAGACCGCCGCCGCGAACGGGATCGCGGTCTCCTTTCATTCGATCGAGCTTGACGACCCGGACTTTCGCGTCTCCCCGCTCATCGGCGCGGACGGGATCATCGTCTGCCCGTATCGGGACGAGGACCAAATCAAGACCCAGCTTGAGGTCCTTCGCGAGCGCAAGATTCCCGTCATCATCATTAACCACAACATACCGAACGACGCGCCCTGGCCCTTCGTCGGGACGAACAACTTCGACCTCGGGAAGAAGGCCGCCTCGGCCATACTCGCCTCCGAACCCGACAGGGTTTCGCTCGCCGTCGTCTACAGCGAGAAGACTCCGGCCATGTACGCCGAGCGGGAGCTCGTCGAGATGGGGCTTGCATCGGTTCTCGGCGAAACCCTCGATCTCCCGGTGACGCGGCTTAAGACGGACCTCAACCCGCAGGACGCCGAAAAGGTCCTGTACCAAACCTTTCGGGATAACCCCACGATAGACACGGTGGTCTTCACCGACGTCAACGATACCCTCGCGGGCGTCCAGGCCCTGATAGACATGAACCTCGTCGGCAAGGTTCGGATCGTCGGTTTCGGCGACGACCCGGCCATCGTCGAGTACGTCAAGAAGGGAGTCGTCCTCGCGTCGGTCGCCGTGAGCCCCGAGCGCATCGGCTCGCAGGCGATCGAGTCGCTCGCCGAGCTGCGCCGCACCGGTTACACCTCGGCCTCGGTCGACACGGGGGTAACCCTGATCGGCCCGCGCCCCGGCGCCCTTCGGCCCGGGAAGGCGGCGCCGTGAAGAAGAACCTCCGGAATTCCTTCCGCGTGCAGATGCTTGCAAACGTCCTCGGCGTGCTCGTCCTCCTCGTCTTTTCGACGGGGTATATTCTCCTTTCGACCATCAAGGCGCAGGAGATGTCGAGCCAGGGTTTCGAGCGGCAGCGCGGCCTTCGGGATATTCGCGTCGGCCTCGACGAGTTCCAGAGACCCTTCCTCGAGTATCTGTCGACTAAGTCCTCGAAGGCGCTTTCCCGCCTCCTCGTCGTCGAGCAGGGCCTCCGGGGCCTCGTCGCCGAGACGGGCCGCATCCCGCAGGACGAGGAAGACCTGCGCGAGCGCGAGATACATTCCCTGGTGCGCGCCTACCTCGACTTCGCCGCGCGCGTCATCGAGGAAAAGAGGGGGCGCGACATCGACCGATACACGAGCATGTACGACGAGATGCGCCTGATCCACGCGTATATCGGCGCCGAGATCGACGCCGTGAACAACGGCCGCTTCGAGCGCCAATTCGACGCGTACGGAGAGATGGTCGCCCTCTCGCGCGACCTTCAGTTTTGGAACCTCATCTTCATATCCTGCGTATCGCTCCTTTCCGCCTGCCTCGCGCTCCGCGCCATCGGGAAGATGAACGGCCCGTTGCTTCTTCTCTCGCGCGCGGCCGAGGAGATATCCGCGGGGCGCTTCGACGCGGCGGACGTGTCGGGCTCATCCCTCTACGAGATCGACCACGTGGTCGAGGCCTTCAACAGGATGAAGCGCGACATTCATACCTACGTCGAGGAGTTAAAGTGGCAGCGCAACGTCGAGACTGAGTACATGCAGGAGAAGGTGCGCAACATGCGGATGGAGGAGGTCGTGCGCCGGATGGAGCTCTATACCCTTCAGGCGCAGATGAACCCGCACTTCCTCTTCAACACGATCAATACGGGGGTGCAGATAGCCATCGTCGAGGGCGCCGACCGCACCGCCGAGTACATGGAGAACCTCGCCAAGCTGTTCCGCCATAACCTGCGCGTCAAGGACGCGATCGTCCCGCTGCGCCACGAGGTCGAGGGGCTCGAGTCGTACTTCTACATCCTGCGGGTCCGGTTCTCTACCTCGCTCGACCTTACCCTCGACGTGCCGGAGTCACTGCTCGACTCATGCTCAGTTCCCGCGTCGATACTCCAGCCGCTCGTCGAGAACTGCGTGATCCACGCCTTCAAGGACCGCGGCGGGCAGGGCTCGATCATCGTCCGCGCCGAGCTTGACGGCGATACCCTCTCGCTTTCGGTCAGCGACGACGGCTGCGGGATGGACGCGCGGACGGTAGGCGAACTGCTCGGCTCCGCGCGCGACGAGGATGGCCCCGCGAAGGTCATGGGCCTCGAGAACGTGATCCATCGCCTGCGGTTTTTCTTTCCCGACGACCCCGACGTGGT
>JAKPSR010000185.1 GCA_029571425.1 Spirochaetota bacterium
GGCGCGATCGGCTCGGTCCTCGGTGGTGGGATACTCGACATGCTCTCGGGGGTCGGGCTTTCGCCCCTCGCCTCATTCCGGCTTTTCTTCGTCGCCGTCATCGCCGTCATCGCGGGCGGGATCAGGATTCAGCGCGGCCTCCAGAATTTCGGGAGCTACCCGGTTCGCGAGACCCTCGCGATACTCTTTTCGCCGCGCGACATGCGCGCCTTAACCCTCCTCAAGCGTCTCGACTCGAGCGACGACCCCGACGAGGAGACCGGCATCCTCGCCGAGCTCGGAGAGGTCGCGTCCTCCGTCTCGGCCGACAACCTCCTCGACCACCTCTCGAGCCCGCGCTACGCCGTCCGCTCCGAGGCCCTTCGGTCCATCGCCGCCCTCGAGTCCTTGCCGGCGCGCGTCCGCGACGCCCTGCTTGCCGAGCTCGAGACGGGTTCGTTCGTCACCGCGGCGACGGCGGCCCGCCTCCTCGGGCAGTTCCGCGTCGCGCAGGCGGTTCCCGCGCTTCGCGCCGCCCTCTCGAGCGATGATTACCTGCTCGCGGGCGAGGCGATGCTCGCGCTCGCCTCCCTCGCGGACGCGCGCGGGCAAGCCATGATCGGCGACCTCCTCGCGCTCGCGAAAAACCCTCATTTCGTATTCCGCGGCATCCAGGCGATGGAGGCGTACGGGAACCCCGCGTCGGTCCCGATCCTCCTCTCCCTCCTAAGGAGGAACGACCTGCCGCCGCGCGCCGAGGAGGAGGCCCTGCTCGCCCTCGCGTACGTTCTCGGTTTCCAAAAGCGCTTTTATTACGCCCTTGAGTCCTACGCCCAGGATCCGCGTCGCGCCGAGACCCTGGTTCTCGACGCCTTCGAGGAGCTCGCCGCCCGCCGCAAGAACGACTCGCACGATGCCCTTCGGGACGCCGTGATCGCCTATCTTCGCGACCCGGCCCTGTACGAGCCATTTACCCATGCCGTTCTCGGCCTCGGGAAGGGGCGAACGGGGGTTTGCTCGGCCCTCCTCGTCGCCGTCGCCCTCGACGCCGACCTCAACGCGAGCGCGCTCTTCCGCTTCTTCCTGGCCTTCTGGGCCGCGTCCCTGTACGGCAACCCGCGGCTGATTGAAAAGTAAGGGATGATCGAGTATTCTAGGCGTATGAGAACGAGCGCCCCCGCCGCGCGGCTCCCCGCGCGAATCTTGATCCTCGCCGTTGCCTTCCTCCTCGCGTCCTGCGCCGGCCATATCGGCTACGGGGTGGTAAATTGGTCAATCCCCGAGCGTGGGCTCGTCGCCGGCGACATCGTCCCTGTCTTTATCCAATCGAATATCGGGAAGGTCTACGTCGCCGGGATCGGCAAGGGCGGCAAGACCAGGGTCGAGATACCCCTGTGGCAGTTGACCCTCCATAAGTCGCGGTCGAAGGCGCGCGCGCACGCCGCGTCCATCGCCGAGTATCGCTACCTCTACGCGACCGTCAAGCTCGACGGCTTACCTATTCGGGCCGCGCCCGAGAATACGGCGAAGCAGGTGTATCGCCTTCGCGCGGGTCAGACGATCAAGATCGTCCGGAAGGGCGAGGGCGCGCCGGTCGTCGCCCGTGACTCGCCCCTCGAGGGGGAATGGTACGAGGTGATGGCCGACGACGGCTCGATCGGCTGGTGCTTCTCCTACAACCTGACGGTCTTCGACGAGCGCGAGGCGGGCACCGCCGCGGTGGCCGCGGAGACGGGCGGCCCGGACCCGGTCCTCGAGGCGATCATGTCGCATCCCTGGTACCCAGACTATTACCAAACGATGCGCGACGCCGGCCGGGTCGATCTCGCGCGGGTGTCCTCGTCCTGGGGCTTCTTCCCGGGAAAGGACGCGGGAGTCGCCCGCATCGAGAAGCCGGAAGGCGTCGAGACCTTCCCGTATTCCTCGGTCACGAAGGTCGGCGAGGGCTCGTACCGGTTCGAGGGGAGCACGCTGACCGCCCAGCTCAAGGGCGACGCGCTAACCGTTCAGTACACCGACCGTAACGGGATGCCGCACGCGCATTACTTCGCGGCCCTCGAGGTCTCGCCCGACGAGATCATCGCCGAGGAGCGCGCGCGCCGCGCCGCCGTCGTCGCCGCGATCCGCAAGGCCGGGCCGCGCTTCAGCTCCGGCAACTACGGCGTCCTTCAGTTCGTCGGCGACGATCGCTTCCTCTGGAGCGGCTATCAGCTCCTTTCGCCGTCGATCATCCCGGCGGGCTCGGGCGGCGGCGGAAAAGTCGAGGCGCGCCTCTTCATCGGCGAGGGCGCGGCGAGCGGGTATCAGGGGACTATCTCGTTCCAATTCGAGTCCGTCCCAATCTGGGTACACTTCCTGTACGCCCTGGGCCCGGAGGGGCTTAAGCTCGAGGCAGTCGCCGACGCGAACGTCAAGGACTCGACCGTCGTCGCGCGCAACATGAACCCGACGATACTGTTCTTCTCGGCGGACGGGCGCTGATGGCCTTCGTCCAATTCTCGCGCGTCTCACTCGCGTTCGGGGACCGCGACATCCTCTCCGAGGTTTCGCTGAACCTGCAGGCCGGCACGAAAGCCGCCCTCGCCGGCGCGAACGGCTCGGGAAAGTCCACCTTGATGAAGGTCCTCGCGGGATCGATCCAGCCCGACTCGGGCGAGCGCGCCATACAGCGGGACGCGCGGGTCTCCTACCTGCCGCAGTCCGGGATCGTGCACGCCGGTCGCAGCCTCCTCGCCGAGGCAGAGACCGCCTTCGCCCGCGCAGCCGAGCTCGA
>JAKPSR010000188.1 GCA_029571425.1 Spirochaetota bacterium
GATACGTGCCCTCGCGGCCCATCGTCGCGTTCGTCCGCGGGTTCGGCCTCAGAAGGGGAGCCATCGCGACGAGCGTCTCCCATGACCGGCACCATATCCTCGCCGTCGGCTCGGACGACCGCTCGATCGTGCGGGCGGTGAACCGCGTCGTCGAGGCGCGCGGTGGCATGGTGTGCGCCGACGCCGACTCGGTGGTCGCCGAGCTCGAGCTCGCGATAGCCGGCCTCGTCGGGACTATGACTGTGCCCGAGACCGTCGGCCGCGTCGAGGGCCTCGCGCGCTCGGCCGCCGCGCTCGGCTGCGTGTTTCGATATCCCTTCGAGACCCTCTCGTATCTCGCGATGGACGTTTTCCCCGAACTGAAGATCACGGAGGGTGGCCTTCGGAGTCCCCGGGAGGCCGGGCCGATTTCGCTTTTTAGGTAAGCCGTCTTCAATCCCGACGTTCAAGCGACTCCGTTCTCCCTGCGCGCGGAAGTTGCCTATGGCTAACAAAAGATGTATCTTAGTCGTACGAATACATCGATAAGGAGACGCGAAATGAATAGCACATTTAAAGACGCGATAGAGCGGAGACGGAGTATATACGCGATCGGGAAGCGCGAGGTCGTGAAGAGCGAGCGGGTCGCCGAGATAGTAAAGCACGCGGCGACGCACGTGCCCTCGCCGTTTAACTCGCAAAGCGCGCGGGCGCTGGTCCTCTTCGGCGAGGAAAGTTCGGCGTTTTGGGGAATGGTTCGGAGCGCGCTTAAGCCCCTCGTGCCGCCCGCCGAGTTCCCGAAGACCGAGGCGAAGATAGCGTCCTTCGACTCAGGCTATGGTACCGTGCTTTTTTTCGAGGATCAGGAGACCGTCGAGTCCCTTCGGTCGCGGTTCGCGCTGTACGCGGACAAATTTCCGCTCTGGTCGCTCGAGTCGAACGGGATGCTTCAGTACGCGGTGTGGACGGCGCTCGAGGACGAGGGGCTCGGCGCCTCCCTTCAGCACTACGATCCCCTCGTCGACGAGGCCGTGCGCGCGCGCTGGGGAGTCCCTTCGTCGTGGAAGCTCCTCGCCCAGATGCCCTTCGGATCGGTCGAGGCGCCCGCCGGCGAGAAGGACTTCATGCCGATCGCCGAGCGCGTGTGGGTTCGGTCGTAAAGGCCGGCTGGTACCCAGCGGCCTTTACACCACGATGTTGACGAGCTTCCCGGGAACGACGATCACTTTCTTGGGTGCCTTGCCTTCCATGAACTTCACCGCGCCCGCGGTCGCGAGCGCCGCGCGCTCGAGCTCGGCTTTGTCGGCGTCGGCCGCGGCCTCGAACTTATCGCGTATCTTGCCGTTCACCTGGACGACAACCGTGCAGGTGGCGTCGACGCAGAGCGCGGGGTCGAAGGTCGGCCACGCGGCGTAGGCGATTGAATTGTTGTTCCCGAGCCGCTGCCAAAGCTCCTCGCCGAGGTGCGGCGCGTAGGGCGCAAGGAGCTTCACGAAGTCCGCCCACAGGGCCTTCGGGAAGGACTCGCGCTTCGTGAGCTCGTTCGTGAATATCATCATTTGGCTGATCGCGGTGTTGAAGTTGATCGTCGCCGTGTCGTCGGTCACCTTCTTGATCGTCTTGTGGAGGAGCTTGGAAAGCTCGGCCGCCTCGGGCGTCGAGAGGTCGTCGCGCGGGCCTGCCGTCATCGGCTTCTCTGATAATGCCCAGACGCGCTCTAGGAAGCGGCTTACGCCGATGAGCCCCTGCGTGCTCCAGGGCTTCGAGACCTCGAGCGGCCCCATGAACATCTCGTACAGGCGGCAGCTGTCGGCCCCGAAGTCGCGAATCACGTCGTCGGGGTTGATGACGTTCTTGAGCGACTTGGACATCTTCGCGATGACCCGCTCGAGGCGCTCGCCGGTCGCGATCTCCTCGAATTCGTCGCTCGAGCCCGGGACCTCGCGTACCTCGTCGACGGGGACGAGGGTCTTGTTCTTCCGCTGGTAGGCGTAGCTCGTGATCATCCCCTGGTTGATGAGCCGCTGGAAGGGCTCCTTCGAGTTCACGAGGCCGAGGTCGAATAGGACCTTGTGCCAGAAGCGGGCGTAGAGGAGGTGGAGCACGGCGTGCTCGGCGCCACCGACGTAGAGGTCGACGGGGAGCCAGTAGTCGATCTTCGCCTTGTCGGCGAACGCGGCCTTGTTCTTCGGGTCGAGGTAGCGGATGTAGTACCAGCAGGATCCCGCCCACTGCGGCATGGTGTTCGTCTCGCGCTTCGCCTTCCCGCCGCATTTCGGGCAGGAGCAGTTGACCCACGCGTCGATCCCGGCGAGCGGGCTCTCGCCGGTACCCGTGGGCTGGTAGCTCTCGACCTCGGGGAGCTTGAGCGGGAGGTCTTTCTCGTCGAGGGGGACGATGCCGCACGACGGGCAGTGGACGAGCGGGATCGGCTCGCCCCAGTAGCGCTGGCGGCTGAACACCCAGTCGCGGAGCTTGTAGTTGACGGCCTTGCGGCCGATGCCCTTCTCTCCCAGCCAGGCGATCATCTTGTCGATGCATTCCTGCGTGCCGAGGCCGACGAAGCCGGGCGAGTTGACGGCGTGCCCGTCGGCCGGGGTGCACTCGGCCGGAACGCCCGAGTAGTCGCCGTTCGGGCCCTTCTCCGCCCACTCGGCCTCGCTCGCGACGACCTGGATGATGGGGAGGTCAAACTGCTTGGCGAAGTCCCAGTCGCGCTCGTCGTGCGCGGGAACGGCCATGATCGCGCCGGTCCCGTACGAGATGAGGACGTAGTCGGAAATCCAGATCGGTATCTTCTTTCCGTTCACGGGGTTGATCGCGTAGGAGCCGGTCGGGACGCCGGTCTTCTCCTTCGCGAGGTCGGTTCGCTCGAGGTCGCTTTTCTTCGCGGCCGCCTCGACGTAGGAGGCGACGGCCGCCTTCTGGGCCGCGCTCGTGATCTTGCCGACGAGCGGGTGCTCGGGTGAGAGGACCATGTAGGTCGCGCCGAAAAGCGTGTCGGCCCGCGTCGTGTAGATCAGGATCTCCTCGCCGGCGCCGGGGGAGTCCGCGTCGATCTTAAAGACGACCTCGGCGCCCTCGCTCTTGCCGATCCAGTTTCGCTGCATCAGCTTTACGGACTCGGGCCAGTCGAGCCCGTCAAGGTCGGCGAGCAGCCGCTCGGCGTACTCGGTGATCTTGAGTATCCACTGGCGGATGTTCTTGCGCACGGTCTGCGTGCCGCAGCGGTCGCACTTGCCATCCTTGACCTCCTCGTTGGCGAGGCCGGTCTTGCACGAGGGGCACCAATTGATCGGCGTCTCAGCCTCGTAGGCGAGCCCGCGCTTGAAGA
>JAKPSR010000194.1 GCA_029571425.1 Spirochaetota bacterium
AGCGCGAGGAAAAGGACGAGGACCGAGGTCCACGCGATCACCTTACCCATCAGTCTTCCTCCGGTTTCGCCGACGCGAGGTCAAGGATGAAGACGCTCTCGAGCCGGGAGAAGTCGATGACCGGCTCGAGGTCGAGTTCGAGCGAGGTCTCGTAGTCGAGGCCGCGCACCCGCGTCACCGTGCCGATCGGCACGTCCCGCGGGTAGTTGAAATTCTCGCCCGACGCTATGACGCGGTCGCCCACCTTGATCTCGTCGCGGGCGCGCTTCTTAACGTACTTCATCACGAGGGGGCGCTCGGCCCTCCCCTGCCCGCCGACGAGCCCGTCGTAGCGGGAGGTCTCGAGCCGCGCCGAGACGAAGCACTGAAAGTCGTAGACCGGCATTACCAGGCTCGTCGAGCGCCCAACCTGGACGACCTTGCCGACGATCCCGGTATTGCTCCCCTGGAATGAGATGACCGGCATGTCCTTGCGGACGCCGTGCCGCGAACCGCGGTTAACCGTCAGCGCGGAATAAAGCCCGTTCGGGTCCCGGCCGATCACCTCGGCGGGGATATTGCGGACCGTCAGGGCCTCGGAAAACCCGAGCAGGGCCTTGAGCCGCTCGTTCTCCCGCCTAATGTCCGCGTTGTTGCGCTGGAGGAGCTCGTAGTCCTCGAGCCGCGTCGATAGCTCCGTGTATTTTCGCTTAAGGTCGGAAAGCTCGCGAATGGCCGTGACCGTCCCGCCTGCGAACGAAGTGACGGAATACACCCCGCGCTGCGCCCCCGACATCACGGAGAACCCGACGTTCCGGAAATCGACGACGAAACCGCCGCTCGAGAACGCGAGCAGTATCATCGAGACGAGGAGGTATATCGCGAGCACGAATGCGTCCCTCCGAAAGAGGGGCGACGGGGAGCGTTTAGCCATCAGCCGTTCAGGTTGTCGTACATGCTGCGGTCGATCGACATGTCCTTGAATATCTCGTAGTACTGTCCGGCGCCGATCGCCACGCAGTCCATCGGGTTCTCGGCGAGGATCACCGGGACGCCGGTCTCCTTCGAGATGAGCTTCGGCAGGCCCTTAAGCAGGGCGCCGCCGCCGGTCATCACGATGCCGCGCTCGACGATGTCCGCCGCGAGCTCGGGCGGGGTCTGCGCGAGGGTGCGCTTTATCTCCTCGACGATCTGCGTGATCGGATCCTTCAGTGCCTCGCGCACCTCGACGGAGTCGATCTCGAGTCGGCGTGGAAGACCGGTAATCGCGTCGGTGCCCTTGATCTCGACCTTCTCGATGTTCTTCTCGGGCGAGGCGTTGCCGATCTCTATCTTGAGGCGCTCGGCGGTCTGCTCGCCGATGATCAGGTTATGGACCGATCGAACGTGCTTGATGATCGCCTGGTCGAACTCGTCGCCGCCGAGGCGGATCGCGTTCGTCACGACCATGCCACCGAGCGAGATGACGGATACCTCGGTAGTCCCGCCGCCGATGTCGCATATCATGTGGCCGGCCGGCTCGTGGATCGGGATCTGGGCGCCGATCGCGGCGGCGAGCGACTCCTCGACGACCTGAACCTCGCGGGCGCCCGCCTTGTAGGCGCTTTCCTTGACGGCGCGATTCTCGACGTCGGTGATGCAGCTCGGGATGCCGATGACCATGCGCGGCTTGATGAGCCCGTGCCTCGGCATGATTTTCGACACGAAGTAGCGGATCATCTTCTCGGTCGTGTCCATGTCCGCGATGACCCCGTCCTTGAGCGGGCGTATCGCGATGATGTTACCCGGGGTCTTCCAGAGCATCCGCTTCGCCTCCGCGCCGACCGCGACGACCTTCTTGGTCCCGCGCTCGACCGCGACGACGGAAGGCTCGTTGACCACGATGCCCTTCCCCTGTATGTAGATGAGGGTGTTGCAGGTACCGAGGTCGATACCGATGTCAGCCGACAGTCTCTTGAAAAAACCCATACAAGACCTTCCTTCAGTTCTTCCGAACGAGCGTCACAGATTCAGTTTTTGCCGGGCGCCGGCGTGCACGGGGTTCGCCCGGATGGCCTTGCGCCACTCGGACCGCGCCTTTATCAGGTCGCCCTGGTTTTCATATATTACACCAAGACCGTAATGCGCGTCAGCTGAATTCGGGTCTTTTTCGAGGATTGCCGCGAATTCCGACTCGGCCTCGGCGACCTTCCCCTCGGCGAGGAGAATCGAGCCGAGCTCGTAGCGGCAACGGAGGCGAAGGAGCTCGTCCCCGGTCTCCGAGATCGCCCGCGAGAGGTATTGCTTCGCGCGGTCCTGGTCGCCGAGCCCCGCGTACGAGCGCGCGAGGGCATGGAGGAGTAGGTCTGAGGGATTGGAGGACAGGGCCTCGGTAAAGGCCTCGACGCTCGTCTTATAGTCGCCGAGGTAGGAGGCCGCGAGGGCGCGGAACTCGGCGAGATCGGGATGGTCAAGGCCGGCCTCGTGGGCCTCGTCGAGGTATTTCATCGCGAGGTCGGCGTAATAGTATCCGCGCTGGTAATAGGCCTTGCCGAGCACGTAGGCGATCTCGGGCCGGCTTTGGGCCGAAACGCGGTATAGGGCGTTGCGGAGGGAGGTAACGCACTCGACGAGGTAGGTTTGCGCCTGGGCGGGGTCGTTTTTCTCGGCGTAGAGGTAATAGGCGGCGAAGCCGCGCCACGCGAGGGCCGTCCCGTCGAGCGGGCGGCGCTGCAGGATAATCTCGGAGCGGTCGTACACCGCCTGATAGTCGCCGGCCGCCCACGCGCGCTCGAGCGACGACACGGAGGGCACGCCCGAGTAGTTGCGGCGCACGAATACGACCAGGAAGACGACCGAGGCGACGACCGCCGCGAATGCGGCGACGGAGAGGATTCGGCGAGAGAGGGCGCGCCTCCTTCCCGACAAGCTATACCGTCCATCGCTCCAACCGAACATCGTCTCCCCCTCGATATAAAAAAAGGCAGAGGGCTGATAAGCCGGGTTCTGTATGCGGGCCGCCCCTCGCGGGGTCGGCTCGCCGGGAACCATCTATCTCCGGGAACGCGTTACCGCGCCCCTTTCGCGACCAACCCGTGAAGTGGCGCCCCTCGCGGGACGCTCAGGACTCGGCGAGCCGAGCCCCTTTGGCGGATCCACCGCCCGTCGGGTCGGAAAGCCCTTCACTGCTTGGCCTTGCTCCTGATGAGGTTTGCCGTGCCGGCCCGTCGCCGGGACCGCGGTGGGCTCTTACCCCGCCTTTTCACCCTTGCGCCAAGCCGATCCCCGAAAGGACCGGCTTGGTTCG
>JAKPSR010000195.1 GCA_029571425.1 Spirochaetota bacterium
TTAAGATCGTCCGCAAGGACGCGCATCCCGTCCTGTACGCCGCCGTCGTCGCGCGCTCCTATTCGGACATCCGACAGCGAGACCGCGTCATGGTCGACGGCTGGACCTATTCCCCCGAGCACCTTCGTCACGGCGACAAGATACTCCTGATCGACGACATCTTCGATACCGGCAAGACGATCAACCACCTCGTCGAGATCCTTCTCGAGAAGGGGATACCGCGGCGCGACATCAAGGTGGCCGTCCACGATTACAAGTTTTTCGCCTTTCACGAGGAGCAGCTCCCCATTCAGCCCGATTACTGGTGCCGCAAGCACGTGATCGAGCGTCCTGAGCAGGATTGCTGGATCCACTACATGAGCCACGAGTTGATCGGGCTCAGCGAGAAGGAACTCGAGGAAAACTACTACCGGCAGGACCCCGAGCTCCGCACCGTCCTCGCCGCCCTGCACGAGGGGCTATGACCCGCCTCCAGGCGGTTTGCGTTTCCCTTTTCCTCGCCGTCGTCCCGGTCGGGACGCTCGCGGCGCGCGAGCCGCGCGTCAACCCCCTCGTTCCGCCCGGCGCGTACCGCGCGGCCCAACTCGTCGACGTCGAGCGGCTTCTCGGCGCGCGCGCCTTCGTCTCCGTAGACGGCGGGCCCTTCGTCGAGATGACGGGGCCGATCGTCGTCGACGCTTCCCCAGGCACCGAATCGTCCCGCGTCCTCTCGTTCGAGCTTAGGCCTATCGACCCGCTCGCGCCCGCGCTCGCCTCGTTCACCGGAACTTGGGTCGTCGACAGAAAGCCCCCTGACCCCCCGGCCCTCGAGCTGATTCCCGCCGATGGCGGAAACGTCGTTCGCGCGCGCGGAGCATTAGGCGGCGATACCGTTAGGTACGCCTACGCGATCGACGGCCGCGAGACCGCCGGCGTCTTGGACCCCAAGAAAGGGATATTCGTTCCCTCAGGCGCGGCTCTCGTCCTTTGGTCCGTTGACCGCGCGGGCAACCGAGGCGATTCCGTCGGCTTTCCCGGGCGCGACCTCGTCGCCGATTTTCCGTTCCGCGTCCGTAACCCGCTTCCCGGGTCTTGGGCGAACCGACAAACCCTGCTGGTCGACGCGCCCGTCGGCGCCGACGTGCGGTACACGATAGACGGTTCCGATCCTGCCGTGTCCGGGCGCCCGTACGTCGGCCCCGAGCTCATCGCCCAATCCGGGATGACCATGCTCCGCGTCGCCTTGATAGCCGGCGGGGCGATTGTCCGCGAAGAGCGGGTTCTTTTTTCCCAGGAGGATGCGCCGGTTCCGGAAGCTCTCTCCTCGCTCTCTCGCGCGAACCCGGTAGAACTTGGTTCCTTCGGCGAAGTATTCATCCCCGAGGGGTATTCGTTCGAGATTGGGCAAGCGGTCAAGCCTCGGCTCCTCGGCCCGCGCCGCCTTTCGGTTTCCGCGCTTCCCGGAACCCGGCGTTTCTATCCCATCACGGTATCCGACGGCTTGGCAACGTGGCGGTGGATCCTGGCGAGCGGGCAAGAGGGTCGACAAACGGCGTCAAAGGATGCGGTCACGGGCGACGCCATCCCCGCGACCAATAAACCGGTGCCAAAAGTATCCATGCATGATTGGGAATACCTCGACGTTTACTGGCCGGACGGACCGGTGTACGCCTCTCTTGACGGCGAGCCGTGGCGCCTGCTCGCGTCGCCGGTCCGCGTGGATCGGAAGGGCGATCATTCCCTGCGCTGGTACGCAGAGACGTGGAACGGGGGCAAGGTGCAATCCCTTTCGCTTCCGCGTCGCCCCTCGCTTCGCGGGCTTCCCGCTCATGGGGCGACGGTCGAGCCAGTGTACATCTCGGTCGATGATTCGCCGTTCGACGTGCGATATTCAATCGGCTCTGTCTACGCGCCTGCCTCGCCGACCGCGGCGAGTCCGTCTCTGGGAAAGGGCATATTGATCGAGCCGCCCGCCGACGCTGAGGGCGAGTACGCGTTTCGCGCCTCGTGCGTCATTGACGGCGTCGTTCACGGAGAGCTGTTCGCGCGTTTCACGGTGGACCGTAAACCGCCCGAGGCGCCGGCGATAATCGTTGACGCGGCGGGGAATTTCTCCAGAGCCCCGATTCGCCTTCGGATTGAAGGCGAGGGCGAGCTCGTGGTATCGATCAGCCCGCCGGTCGCGGAAGATGCACGCGGGGAAAAGGTAAAGACCTTTATTCTCGCCGGCGATCCTGCGCGGCCGATTTCCTACACGGTGACGGCGAGCGCCAGCGATCGCGCGGGAAACCGAAGCGCGGTCGCGACCAGGACGCTCACGGTCGATCTCGGGGCTTTATACGTTGGGGCATCACCCGACGCGGGGCGCGTCGCCGTTGACCCCGCGCGCAAGAGCGATGGATCACCCGACGCGCCGTTTCCCGACCTCGATTCGGCGCTCGACTGGGCCGTGGGGCCCGGCCCATGGCGAATATACGTGTCGGGCCGCGTTCAGCTCGCGCG
>JAKPSR010000202.1 GCA_029571425.1 Spirochaetota bacterium
CCGGGGAGGATAAAGGCCGAATCGACCGCGCGCGCGGCAATCTCCCAGGCCATGATGAGCGCAAGGATTGAAAGCGAAACGATCAGGGCGTTGCGCCGCTTCCCAAGGGTCATGGTAGGTAGAATCCTCCGTCGGGCAGGACACCGCCGATCGATTCGGGCGCTTGTGAGAGAAACACGGAGAGCAGTGTCTCGATCTCGTCGCGCGCCTCGCGGGCTGGCACGAAGACGAGGGCCGACGACGGAATGGCGCGGGCGCCGATGACGGCGCGTACCCCTACCCCGCCCGCTTCCGCCGCCTTGGCCGCCTCAACGGGGTTCGAGACAGCCCACTCGATCGACGACTTATACGCCGCGAGGAAGGCTCGAAGTTCGGCGGGCCTTTCCTCGGCGAAGGATCGCGATGCGACGCAGACGGTCATCGGAAAATCGGCGCCGAACCCTGCCCTCGACCATTCATCCTTTATCACGATGGCGCGCCTCGCCTCGCGGGCCGTGCCCCGCGTCGACTCGACGGCGACGGTGGCGAAGGGCTCGGGAAGCAGGGCGTACGCGACGCGGCCGGACGCGAGTGCCGCCGGGATCTCCGGTGTCGGGAACGAGAAGTCGAGCGTTACCTCCCCTTGCCCAATCCCGGCGCGCTCGAGAAGGGCGCGTATGACGTACTCAGGCGTCGATCCCTGTCCCGCGACTACAAGGGTTTTTCCCCGAAGGTCCGAAAGGACCCGAATGCTTCTGTCGGCGGTGACGATGGACAATGTCGCGTTGCCGACGACGGCGCACGTCACGATGGTCTTATTGCCCCGCGTATAGAGTTTGGCGGCGACGTTCGGCGGAAGGATGGCGACGTCGAGTTCTCCCTTCGCGATCTTGGGGACGAGGGCATCGACCGAGGCGGCGATCTCGACGCTGATCGGTTTGCCGCCGATGACCGGGGGCGATTGAAGGAGTCCGGCCATCCCGAGCCCGGATGGTCCCGCGATGGCCGAGACGCGGATCGGGCGGTCACGCTCGGTTGAGCCGGAGGCCGCAAGCGGTATTTCCACGAGTGCTAAAATGATAGAGACGCCGGCGAAAAGGATCGATCGGCGTATTTGCAGTCGTCGTTCATTCATGATGTTCTCCATTGACTATAGCATTGAGCGCCGTTCAAGGTGAAGGGGATTGACTTGGACAATACCGGCCGAGGGGGCACTGGGCGCATTTTGGGCGAGCGGCGCAATGTTCTTTTGCATGACGGACTATGAGGGCGTGCATTTCTGTATACAGTCTAAGGCGCTCTTGAGAACTTACAGGACTTCGTGAAAGACGTGAAAGTATACTTTTCTGTACATGCTCATACCGGCGTATCGGCTGCATGGGGATCTCTTCGGTTGAAACAATGGAAAGCCGAGTCAACAAGCGAATAGTGTACAAATCAACGACGAAGACAGGTTGGTTCCAGGCATAGAGGAGCATGGAATCAGCCGTCTCCGGGCCGATCCCGACGAGGGATAGTAATTCCTTGCGCGCGGGTGGATCTGCGGGGTTGGGTCGAGCGTTGAGCCATGCAGCGAATGAGCGTAGTCTCTTCGCTTTTTGGTTATAGTAACCCGACGGCCTAATCAGCGAAGCGAGCTTGCTTTCGGTTAAGGAAAGGACGTCGGACGCCGCGGAAATACCCTCGGCACGCAGGGCGACGAGGGCCAGCTCGACGTTTTTCCATGACGTGTTCTGCGTCAATATGGCGCCGGTGAGTATCTCCCAGCGGTCTTCCTCTGTCTTGGGTATTCTCCAGATGTTGGGATGGTACCCGTTCTTGTCGAACCCGGGCTCCCCGGCGTGCCGCGCAACCGGCCACCATCCCTGCGGGCCGTAATGCTCGAGTAATATTCTGTATACGCGCAGGAGGCTAATCGGCATAAAAAAAGGACGCCGACTGCGGGGATCGGCGTCCACTCCCCTTTTGTAGCTTACCGCTTCTTGGTAGCGCTCTTCTTCGCCGGGGCGGCTTTCTTAGCCGAAGCGGCGTTCTTCGCCGCCGGTTTCTTTGCGACCGGCTTTTTAGCCGTCGCCTTCTTGGCGGGTGCAGATTTCTTCGTGGCAGGCTTTTTGGCCACAGCGGCTTTCTTAGCCGGGGCGGCTTTTTTAGCCGAGGCGGCTTTTTTAGCCGCCGGCGCCGGAGCGGCGGACGGCTTTGCCGCGGCGGGTGCCGCCTTCCCGAGCAAGCGATCCTCGATCACGGCCTGCGCGGCGGCGAGCCGGGCGACGGGCACGCGGAATGGCGACGCGGAGACGTAATCCATCCCGACGCGGTGGCAGAACTTCACCGACGCGGAGTCCCCTCCGTGCTCGCCGCAGATGCCGACCTTGAGCTTGGCCCTTGCCGCGCGGCCCTTCTCGATTCCCATCCGGACCAGCATGCCGACGCCTTCCTGGTCGAGGCTTTGGAAGGGATCCTGCTTGAACACGCCCGCCTTGCGCTCGTCGACGTAGTCGGGAAGGAATTTCCCGGCGTCGTCGCGGCTCATGCCGAGGGTCATCTGGGTAAGGTCGTTGGTCCCGAACGAGAAGAACTCGGCTCGCTCGGCGATGCGGTCGGCGGTGAGAGCCGCGCGCGGGGTTTCGATCATCGTGCCAACGAGATAGGATACGCGGACGCCGGACTTCGCGATGACGGCGTCGGCGGTCGAGCGGGTCAGCTCCTCGAGGTTGGCGAACTCCTTCGCGTCGATGACGAGGGGAATCATGATCTCGGGA
>JAKPSR010000203.1 GCA_029571425.1 Spirochaetota bacterium
CCATCCCATCCCGGCGGAGAATCCCTCGTGGCAGGCGAACCACGTGCCGGCGATCGCGCAAAAACCGGCGAGTCCGTGGAGCGCGCCCGAGACCGCCATCGCGCCCGCCGTTACCGAGCCAACATTGATGCCGGCGAAGCGGGCGAACTCCGGCGCCGTCCCGCTGACCCTCAGTCGATACCCCGCTCGTGTCCGCGATATGAACCAGGCGGCAGCGACGGCGAGGGCGCAGGCGACGAGAAACGAGGGATTGAGCCTGGATGGCGGGAGAAGCGAGGGAAGGCGGAAGGACTGCTCGATCTCGCGGGTGGCGAGGAGATTTCCCTCCGGGTTGCGGAGCGGGCCGGAGACGAGGTAGTCGAGGACCGGGAGGATGGCCGCCGACAGGAGAAAGCTCGTGAGTATCTCGCTCGCGCCGAGGCGGGTCTTCAGGACGCCGGGGACGAGGGCGAGCGCGGCGCCTAGGGCGATCGCGGCGAGGAGGGCGGCGACGAAGGCGAGGAGGCCAGAGGCGGCGGCGCCGGGAGCGGAAAGCATGGCGGCGGAGACGAGGGCCGGGGCGTAGATCTGCGCTTCCCCGCCAAGATTGAGGTTCCCCGAGCGAAGGGCGACGGACGAGCCGAGCGCGGCGAGAAGGGCGAGACCCGCGCGGTCGAGAAGGTTGCCGAGGAACCAGGCTGACGAGAATGGGCGCACGGCGAAGGCGGCAAGGCTCTCAGCGGGCGAGTCGCCCGAAATAGCGACGAGGACGAGCGTGGCGACGAGGGCGGCGATCGTTGCGATCGCCGCGAGGATGGCGCCGCTCGGTACGATGAAGCGCCTCATTCGATCGCCCCCTCGGAGAGGACGTAGGTTTCGTCGAAGAAGGAGCGGTCGCGCGCCCAATCGGTATCCTCGGTAAGGACGAGGATGGCAGCTCCCCGCGCGGCCTCGGCCGAAAGGGTAGCCTTGAGCTCGGCGGTAGAGCGGGCGTCGAGCCCACGGTCTGGCGAGGCGAGTATGACCGCGCGCGGCGCTCGTGCGAGCTCCCGCGCCAGGATCAGCCGTTGGAGCTGGCCGCCCGAGAGCGTGCGCGCTGCGCGCTCAGGGTCGATCTCGAGGCCCGCCCGCTCGAGAATCGGCGCGACGGACGAAGGGTCTCCCGCGTCGCGGACGGACGCGACCTCGGCGACGGTAAGCTCGGGATGCGATCCCCGGAACGCGCGGTCCGACGGCACGAGGGCGAGACCCGCGTCGCGGAGGCGTCGAGGGCTCGCCGATCGGAGGGATATAGTTCCCGCGCCCGCGCCGGGCAGGGAGAGAGTCCCTGCGTCCGCGGGGAGCATTCCGCAGAGGGCGTCCTCAAGGGTATCGAGCCCGCTGCCGGCAAGCCCGGTAACGGCGACGCATGATCCCGCGCGCACGGAGAGACTGACCGAGTTGAGGGGGACGCGCCCGCGCGCTGACGCGTCGAGCTCGTTCACCGCGAGGGCGACCTGTCCCGTTCCGGTGCCTCCCGCCCGCGCTGGACGGTCAAGGTCGGCGGGGAACATCGCCTTTTCGAGATCGGCGGCCGAGAAGCCCTGCGCGCGGTCGGCTTCCAGGGTAACCCGTCCTTTGCGGATGACGGTAACCCGGTCAGCCCAGCGGGCGGCCTCCTCGAGATGGTGGGTGACGAGGACGATACTGGCGCCGAGGGAGGGAAGCGTCGAGAGGAAGGCGTCGCGCGCCTTCGGCCCGAGAACGGCGGTCGGCTCGTCGAGGACGAGCAGGCGCGGTTCGCGTGAGACCGCTTCAAGAAAAGCGGCGAAGAAGCGCGCCTCGGGCCCAAGCTCGGACACACAGTCGTCGGGGTCGAGGGGCGCGTTCCATTCTCGGGCAAGCGCTCGGATCCGCGCGCGGGCGCGCGGGCGGTCGAGCGAATGCCCGCGGGAACCGAGGAACGAATTTTCGAGGACGGTGAGCCCGGCGGCGAGGAGGGGGCGTTGGTGTACCATCGCGATGTCGAGGGCGAGGGCATCCGCGGGCGAGGCGAATCGCCGCGGCACGCCGTCGACGAGAATGTCTCCCGAAGTTGGCGCGACGAGGCCGGTGAGGACGTGCATCAGGGTCGACTTACCCGCCCCGTTCTCGCCGACCACGGCGTGAACTTCGCCGGGGCGAAACGCGAGGCTTACCCCGTCGAGGGCGACGACGAGGCGGTAGTTCCCCGTCTCGTCGGGACGCGAGCGGAATTCCTTGCGGAGATCGCGCGTTTCGCAGACGGGCGCGTCGCCCGCTCGATCGATCATCGCGGCGGTAGCTTTAGTTCCCCGGAGCGAAGACGCCGCATCAGCTCGTCCTGGCGCGCGCGGAGCTCGGCGGGGACGGTCGAGCGATAGCTCGCGTCATCCGAGACGAAGTCGACGTACCCATCGGATATCCCGACGGTGTGCGCGATCCCGCCCGGTAGCTTTCCGTCGAGGAATGCCTTGACCGCCTCGTAGGCGAGCCGTTCCTGTGCCATCACGGACGATGAGATGACGTAGCCCGGGGCCTTCGAGTACCCATTATCGTCGAACCAGGCTACGTAGATCCCGAGCTCTCGCGCG
>JAKPSR010000213.1 GCA_029571425.1 Spirochaetota bacterium
CCTTCGTCGTGAAAAAGGGATCGAAGATGCGCGCCCTGATCGCGGCGGGGATGCCCGGCCCCTGGTCCTTAACGTGTATCTCGACGTAGGCGCCGCTCGGCATCGGCTTCCCGTCGAGATCGAGCGGCCGCTGGCCCGCGCTCGCACGCCTGAGGTCGCGGTTGCGCGCCCGCACCTCGATGATCCCGCCTTTTTGCATCGCGTCTACCGCGTTCCCCACGAGGTTCGTGATAACCTGCCCAAACTGGATTCGGTCCGCCTTGAGGGGCCAAACGCCGGAATCGATGTCGAAGAGGCACGCGGCTGAGGTGCCGGTCACGGCGACCTGCGCCGAGTCGGTTAGGAGCGCGCGCGTGTCGCAGACATCGATGACCGGCTTCCCGCCGCGCGAGAACGCGAGCAGCTGCCTGGTCATCTCCCGGGCGCGCAGGCAGGCCTCCTCGGCCTTCTCGATCGGCGCACGCACGTGCTGATCCGTCTCGCGCATCTTGGCGAGCCCGATGTGCCCCAATATGACCGCGAGGATGTTGTTGAAGTCGTGCGCGATGCCTCCGGCCAGGATGCCGATGGTCTCGACCTTCTGCTTCCGCTCGAGGGCCTCGCGAAGGCGCTCCTGCTCCGTCACGTCGGCCACGGAGACGAGGATGCGCCGCGACTCGTCAAGGTCGAACGAGACCGCCGACATGCGGCAGTGACGAACCGCGTTGTCCTGGTTCCTGAACGAGACCGCGAACTCCGGGATGGAACCCTCCATTAGTATCCGGTCGACGAACGACTCGTACGCCGCGCGCTCCATCTCGAGCCCGACGTCCACGAGCGACCTACCGAGCAGGGCCTTGGCGTCGCGTTCGAGAATCTCCTCCATGGCGGGGTTCACGTCCGTGATCAGCATCGTGTCCCGATCGATAATGACGATGCCGCTCGGGTTGAATATGAACATCCGGGAGAATTTATTCTCGGACAAGGCAAGGTCGCGGGCCGCGTACTCGCGATCGGTGATCTCCTTCATCAGCTGACGCATGATCCGCGTGTCGTGCGCCGAGAGAACGTACCCCGAGACTCGCTTCGAAAGGTCCGCGAGCGCGATGATCCTGAGGTCGACGGGGATTTCCTCGCCCGCTTTCGTCGAGATGAAGGAATCTATCGATTGCGGGCGCGACTGCGACGCCGCTCCTTCCCGATAGGCGTTTCGCTCGAGCCATTCCTTCCGCGTCTCCGCCATCAATCCCGGGTCCGCGACGAGCAGCTCGATCCCCGCCGAGATCGCGCGCACCTCGGAGTACCCGGAGAGCTGCGCGCAGCGCCTATTTACCTTTATGATCCGCCCTTCGGCGTCAAGGATGATGACGGCGTCGAACACGTTATCGAGGATCAATTGCGTCTCGAGGCTCCCCGGCTGATGGTATATCCCCATGTAATGCAGGGCGATGTGGATTACCATGTACCATATCCCGAGAAGCCAAAACATCCCCGACAGATAGTGCATGGCGCTGACGATGAGCCCTACCGAGAACGAGAAGAAAACCAGGATGAGCCATTGTCCATTCCGCTGGGCGCGCACGTCGTTCGTGAAGCGAACCCACATGATGAGGCATCGGAGCGTAAAAACGAAAAGCGCGGCCGTGGTCGCGATGGTAAACACGCCAACGCCGGCGGGCCACGGGAGCGCGACCGAGGCGCCGGCTATGGGCGCCGGCAATAAATACAGCAAGCCAAACCGCTTTGGGCGCGGAAGGCAGGTTAGCTCGATCACGAAGGCGACGAACCACACGGCGGTCGTCCAGCAGAGGGAAAGGAGAATGAAGAGATAGCTAGGCGAAAAATGGATGATCCCCACGCGCCGGAGAAGGTATATCCCTATCGAGACCGTCATTCCGAGCCCGAGGGTCGCGAAGCGTCGAAGCAGCGGGCGCAGCTTTTTCGTCGTGTAATTGCACGCCGTCGCGAAAGCGAGGATGCAAACGACCGCTGCGGTGTTGGGGAAAAAGATCGAGTCCATCAACGACCCTCCGATTGACGGCTCAGGTCCCATAAGGTATCCTTGAGACCATGAAAATCTGGATCAAGTACCTCGCGGGCGTCGTCCTCGGCGCCGCGATAGCCCTCGTCTCGCAAGTCTCGGGCGGTCCCTTGGCCGACCTCGCCGCAAGCCTCTCAGACCTCGCGGTCCGGTTCGGCAGGTATGCCCTGTACCCCGTCCTCTTCTTCAGCTTCACGATCGGGGTATACGAGCTTCGGGAATCGAGGAGCCTCCTCCGGCTCGCGGCCGTCACCACGGTTACCATAATTATAGCAACTTCCGCGCTAACCGTCACCGGCCTTCTTTCGGTGCTGATCCGAAATCCTTCCCGCATCCCGATCTTCGTCGAGGGCGGCGCGGAGGTGGCGGGCATCGGTCTACTCGAGTCCCTGCGCCAGCTTTTCCCCTCAAGCGGGTTCGAGGCCCTCGGCAACGGGCTTTTCATCCTGCCGCTGTGCGTGTTCGGCGGTTTCGCCGGCGCTGGCTGCGCGGTCGACAAGAACGCCTCGAAGGCAACGCTCACCCTCTTCGACTCGCTGTCGCGCGTTTCCTACGCCGTCATGAGCTTCTTCGTCGACGTCCTCGCGATCGGCATGGTCGCCGTCTCGGCGCACTGGGCCATCCAGTACCGCGCCATGGCGACGTCGAAGGTCTTCACGGACTTCGTCGGCCTCCTGTTCGCCAACTTCCTCCTCGTCGCCTTCGTCGTGTACCCGGCGATCCTGCGCTTCGCGTGCAAGAAGACCAATCCCTACCGCGTCCTCTACGCGGCGGCGGCGTCGACCCTCGCCGCGTTCTTTTCCGGCGACGCGAACATGACCCTCCCCGTCCTCTTGCGCCACGCGAACGAAAGCCTCGGCGTCCGGCGCCGCATCTCATCGGTCACGATGCCCATATTCTCGATCTTCGGGCGCGCAGGCACGGCGATGACGGTGACCATGTGCTTCGTCGTCATCCTTAAGTCGTACTCGAGCCTCGGCGTGCTGTTTCAGGACATGGTGTGGCTTATGGGGATATCGATCCTATTCTCGTTCTTTCTCGGCAGGTTCCCCTCAGGCGGCGCCTACGTCGCCCTCGCGGCGGTATGCGCCCTCTACGGCCGCGGCTTCGAGGCGGGTTACCTAATCCTCAAGCCGGCCGCGTTCTTCATCTGTTCCGTGGCGGCCGCGCTCGACGCCCTCACCGCGATCATGGGAACGTACGTCGTCGCGCATCGCTACGACATGATGAATCACCGGGACCTTCGCTTCTTTATCTAGCGCGCGTCAGGGATGGTGCACGACGTCCCGCGGCTTCGAGCCGTTCGCGGGACCGACTATCCCCCGCGCCTCCATATCCTCGACGAGGCGCGCCGCGCGATTGTACCCTATCTTAAGCTTTCGCTGAATGTACGAGGCCGAGGCCTTGCCCGCCAAGAGGACGATCTCGAGCGCCTTGTCGTACAGCGGGTCCTCACCGTCGGCGAATAGGCTCGGCTCCATCTCCTCGCCCTCCTCGTCGTCGACGAAAATTTCCTCGTCGATGTACTCGGGCTCGCCGAGGGTCTTCACGTGCTCGACCACGCGCTCGACTTCTTCCTCCGAGACGAAGGCTCCCTGGATGCGCACGGGGAATGGGTCGGTCGCGCTCGAGTAGAGCATATCGCCCCTTCCTAGGAGCTTCTCGGCGCCGACCTGGTCGATGATGATGCGGCTGTCCATCTTCGAGGCGACCATGAAGGCAATGCGCGTGGGGATGTTCGCCTTGATAAGTCCGGTGATGACGTCGATGGACGGGCGCTGCGTAGCGAGGACGAGGTGGATGCCCACGGCGCGGCTCATCGCGGCGAGTCGCGCCACAGTCGACTCGAGCTCCTTCCCAGTGGTCGCCATCAAGTCGGCGAACTCGTCGATGATGACGACGAGGTACGGCAGCCGATCGGTCGCGATGTTCCGTTCCTTTATGCGCTTGTTGTAGCTCTTGATGTCGCGCACGCCCATGCCGTCGAGCAGGGCGTATCGGCGCTCCATCTCGCAAAGGCAGTACTGCAGGGACTGGAACGCGCGCTTCGGCTCGGTGATGACAGGCGCAAGAAGGTGACCGATATCGTTGTAGAGCTTCAGCTCGACGATCTTCGGGTCGATGAGGATCAGGCGAACCTCCTCGGGCGACCGCTTGTACAGGATCGACAGGATGATCGAGTTGACGCACACCGACTTGCCCGAGCCGGTCGATCCCGCGATCAGTAGGTGGGGCGTCGCCGCGAGGTCAATGATCTGCGCCTCGCCCGTGATGTCCTTGCCGAGCACGACGGGGATTTCCATCTTCTTCGCAGCGGGGTTGTCTCCCTCGATAAGCTCGCGGAAGCTGACGATCGCGCGCTTTTGGTTCGGCACCTCTATGCCCACCGCGTGCTTTCCCGGTATCGGGGCGACGATGCGCACGCTCGACGCCGCGAGCCTGAGGGCTATGTTGTCCTGCAGGCTCACGATGCGAGAGAGCTTTACGCCGGGAGCCGGGAGTATCTCGAACATGGTGATGACCGGGCCCTTGCGTATGCCGGTGACGTCCGCCTGGATGCGGAACTCGTTTAGGGTATCCTTCAGCGCGGCGGCCGACCTTCTCGTCGCGTCGTCGACAAGCCAGTACTCGCCGTCCGGGTAGGACGTAAGAATATCGAAAGGGACCGAGTACGAGCCGCGCCGCTTCCGCGAGAACAGGCCTTTTTTCCCCGCCGCGCCGGACGGCTCGCCGGGTACCGGGGTATTGCCGGTTTGCGGCGGCACGCTGATCACGGGAGGAAGGTCGTCGTAGATCAGGGCAAGATCTTCTCGCTCGTCCGCGTCGAGGCCCTCCGACGCCTCCATCGCGAGGACATCGCTCTCGTAGTCCGGGTCGATCTCGGCTTCGGCGTCCGCGTCGGAAGCATCGCCCGCGCTGTCGCCCGTCCACTCCTCGATGACGGGAAGGTCGAACGGCGCCTTCATCGTTTGGAAGTCCACGTAGGTCGGTGTCTCTGCCTCATGGAAAGCTTCATGCTCACCCTGAGGTTGGAACTCGCCGGGCGCTAAGGGCGCACTGGGCGCTTCAGGCGCACTGGGCGCTTCAGGCGCACTGAGCTCTAACGGCGCCACACGCACCCTACGTGCCATCGGTTCCTCGGGAGCCTCGTACGGCTCGTTCACGGACGCCGCCGGGCGAACAAGGAAATCGGCGAAAGCGGCGAGCAGGATGTACTCGACCGCGACGGCGAGAAGGGCCGAGAGGGCGATACCCCAACCGACGAGCGTTCCCGCGCCGCCGAGCTCGGGCACGTACTTTCTTGCGAGATACTCGGCTACCGCTATGGTGAAAAACGGCAACGCCGATCCCGCGAAGAGAATCCCTGAACGAAGGGTCCAGCCGGGAACGAACAGTATAAGGGCAGCAGCGAGCACGTACAGGGGTATTAGGAACGACGAGAACCCATATACCGCGAAGAGGACGGCGCCGGGGAACGAGATCGGGCCAGATCCCGACCCGCCGCCCAAGAAGGCGGCCATCAGGGACACGGCACAGGCTGCCGCTACGAGAAGAAGGATTATACCGATGGCGACCGAACCGAGGCGGGACGCGCCCCGATGCGCGGGAACGTTCATGCAAGACCCCTTACGCTTTGATTGTTCACATCCCGAAGTAGCAGGCAAGCGCGATCCCGAGCGGCACCAGGTAAAAGGCGAACCAACCCAACCGCCCGCGGTTGATCAATCCCAGAAGGAACTTCAAGGAAAGCAATCCCGTGGCGAAGGCGGTCACCAACCCGGCGACGAGGGGTAGCGCGGAAACACTGCCTATTAAGGTATCGGCATCTTTTAGCTCAAGGATAAACGCGGCGAGTATGGCGGGAATAGACAGAAGGAACGAGAATTCGCCCGCGGCGCGGCGATCGAGCCCGCCGAGGAGGGACGCCGAGATCGTGCTTCCAGACCGGGAAATTCCGGGGAAGACGCCGATCCCCTGCGCGAGACCCACGATCAGGGCTTGGCGAATCCCCGGCACGGAAACAGGCGAGGAGGGAACAAGGCGCCCGGAAAGGAAAAGGACCGCGCCGGTCACGACGAAGCAAAGTGAGATGGCGAAGGGGGACATCATCTCCGCGAGATCCTTTACCGCAAGGCCGATCGCGCCGGTCACCGCCGTGGCGATCACCAACGCGAGGATCATCCTCCGCCCATCCGCGTCAGACTCGCGCCCCTTGCCGACAAGTAGACGCCCAAGAACGGCGAAGAGGGACACGATGCGGGAACGGAAAACCACGCACACAGCCACGAGGGTCGCGACGTGAAGGCTAATGTCGAACAGAAGCGGAACCTCGGCGAGGTCCATGAACTCGGCCGCGATCGCGAGATGGCCCGAGCTCGATATCGGGAGGAATTCGGCGACGCCCTGTATGGCGCCGAGGACGATGGACTGCGGAAGGGTCATGTCACTCTCCGGGATTTGGATGGTTGAACAGCTCGCCGACTACCTCGGCTGGCGTTTTATCGTAATAAAGATACCCGTAAAGTACCGCGGCCGCAAGCACCTTCCTTCCGTACTCGCGCGTCTCCGCGAAGGGCAACGACTCGAGAAAGAGGTCGTCGGGCAAATCGCCGGCGGCGGACCGCCACTGCCTGACGCGGGTAATCCCGGCGTTGTAGGCGAAAAGGGCGGGCATCCAGCGCCCGTCAAGTCGGCGGGCGAGCTCGGCGAGGTAATAGGCGCCGAAGGCGATGTTCGTGCCGGGGTCCTCGAGATCGAAGTCCGCCGCGCGGAGCCTTCGCGCGACGTCTGCGGCGGTCGCCGGCATCAGTTGGGTCAGGCCGACCGCGCCCGCGCGCGAGACGACCTCGGGGTCGAAGTAGCTCTCGCTCCGCGCGAGGGCGTAGACCAAGTACTCGGGCACGCCGAAGCGCCGCGAGGCAGCCGCGACCTCGTCGCGCCAGGGCCGCGGATACACGAGCCGAAGGTCCCCCATGCCGACCTCGCCTCCCGTCCGCGCGACGGTTCGGGCCATCACCCTGATCGACTCGCCGACAAGGCCGACCTTCGTGAGCTCGTCAGCGACGCGCTCGGCCGCGGCGCGAGAGAGCACGCGACCCTCGGCGACGAGCAGGGGATAGACGCGCCTTCCGAGCCCATAGCGAACGTAGGAGAGAAGAACGCACTCGACCCGTTCCTCGTCGTCGCCCTCGGGCGACTGCCCGTCCCGGGTCCCGTCCGCGCGCGCGCCAAATAAGGAACGCGCCGGGTCCGCGAGCGCGCGGCCAAGCCTATCCGCCGCGAGGGCCCTATAGTAGAACGACCCATGGTCGCCCTCGAAGGCGGCGACGAGCGCGGCCTCCGTTTCCGCCGGGTCAAGACCGTCGAACCGGGCGGCGAGATAGGCAACGCGGGCAGCGTCCTCGCTCGCTCGCCGCTCGGGCAAGGAAGCCCACAGCGCGCCGAGCCCGACGCGGTCCCGCCGCGAGACAAGCGCGACGAGGGCCTTATCGAGTAGGTCGGAAAAACCTTCGGGGTTCGACCATCCAGGCGCGCGCGCGGTGAATTCGGCGAGAAAGCGATCGGTGCCGATAGCGAGCGCCGTGTCCAGTAAATACCAGAGGGCATCGTCGCGAGCCGGACCGTCGGGGGCGAGGGAGATTGCCCGATCGAACCTTCCGATCGCGGCGACAAGTTCCTGGCCCGAGCCCTTCGCGAGCGCGCGACCGGCGTAGAACGCGAGAACGTACGGCGCCTCGCCCTTAGAGCCCGCCTTAGTGGCGGCGGCCGCTTCCAAAACCCGCGCCGCGACGGCCCGATCCGCCGAGCCGTAAAGCGCCGCCTTGCACAAGTCCGAAAGCGCCGCGCGCCGAAACGCCTCGCTCGTTCCCGACTCAAGGAGGGCGCGGGCGGCGGGCCACGCGGCCGCGTACGCGCGATCCCAGCACAGGCGGCGCACGAGTGCCACGGCCCGCGCGTTGGCGGGAAAGTTCTCGGGCAGGGACGCGAGCGTCTCGGCGTGGTCGGGACCGAAGGGTTGATCGAGGTACCAGGAAACGAGGGCATCCCGCGCGGCGGGAGAGCCCATCGCGAGGAGCGCGCGAGCGCGAACCGACTCGAGCGCGGCCGCCTGAGCGCGGGTAGGCTCAAGGCCGGGAAGGACGGCCGCGTCCACCGCCTCTCTATGCCGCCCAAGGTCAAATAGCGCGCGTGCGCGCGCCACGACGACATCGCCATCGGGAGGGAATATGCCGAGGTATCGCTCGGCCGACTCGAGGCGCTCGGCCGCCGAGCCGGTCGTCGCGAGCTCGCGCATAGCCATGCCGTCGAACGGCGCGGGGCTTGCCTGCGCGATGAGCAGGAAAGCGCGGGCTTCCGTCTCGCGGCCCGCTTCGCGGCTCGCCGCCTTCAGGTGAAGGCCAAGGAAAAAGGCCGCCTCGTCGCCAAGGGATCGGCATGCTCCGTAATCGGAAACCGGAACGCCGTCGAGAAACGAGTAATCGCGCGCGGCCAACGCAGAAAGAATGGCGTCGCGCGACCGCCCCCAAAGGGCGGAGGCGCTACAGGACGCGAGGGGAAGTTGAATGAGCAGGATGCCCGCGAAGAAAACCCGCGCCGCCGCGCGTGGGTTACTTCGCCGGGATCGTGATATAGGTGCCGGCAATGATCAGGTTCGGGTTCCGAATCTTGTTATGCTTCGCGATGCGGGGGTACAGCCACGGGTTGCGATAGTAAGTCTCGGAAAGGTCCCACAGGGTGTCACCCCACTTAATCTTGTAGCGAACGTCCTTGGCCTCGGCGCTCGGCTCGGGCTCCTTCGGCGCGGGCGCGGGCTCCTCGACGACGACCGCCTCGGGGGCGGGCTCGGTAGCCGGAGTCTCGACCGGGGGCGGGGTGACCGCCTCGGGCTCAGGAGTCGGGGCGGGCGGGGGCTCGACGGCCGGCACGGCCGGCGCCTCGGTCACGGCGGGCGCGGCTTGCGAACCGGCCGACTTGTCAAGAAGCAGGGTACGGGCCGCGAGCAGCAGGGCGAGCGCGAACGCGAGCACGCCGATGATCAGGAACAGCACGCACAGCCACGCGGGCATGAAGACCCCGCTTTTCTTTTCTTCGTCTTGTGTCATATCGTATAGTCCTTCGGGGGCGTTGCCGGGAATAGTCCCGGACAGCACGACGTTCTCCCGGTCGGGATCCGCGCCGAAGGTCATCGTCTGGCCGATCGGGGCGAGGTCGAAATCCGGAAGGTCATAGAGAGTATCCTTGTCGAGGGTCTCGAGGGAAACGGTGAGCACCTGGCGGGTGCCGGACTCAAGGTCGACGGCCTCCGCCGAAAGCTCGTCCGCGCCGTCGAGGGCGAGGGTCAGCTCGATAGTGGCCTCGCCGGCCTTGCGCGGCGCGATGTCCTCGATGATCAGGGTACCGACGTACTCGGCCCCGTCGAGGCTGTTCGTGTCGCTGCGGAAAAGGTTGATTTGGACGCTCGTCTGGTCGTCCCGGACGGTCGTCAGGTCAAGAATCTTGCGCGCCGGGACGCCATCCTCGAGAACCGGGAAGAATTTACTGTCGGCGAGCTTGATGCCGATCGCGGAAGATGCCATCGCGCGTCTCCTTTTCGCTATATTCTATAATGTAGTACGTCAGAGTCCGCCTTGTCAACGCGAATTGTTGACACCTAGGGGATTGGGCCCCATAATATACCTATATGGCATCAAGTTTTACCGTCGTCGTCATCGTCATCGCGGCGGCCCTTACCATACTCCTCCTGAGCTTGATCGGCAGGAAAAAGGACGCGAAAAAACCGAAGCGAGAGCGACGACGGGACCGCGCGGCCATCATCAAGGAAGCGACCCGACGCCTCGCGCAAAACCCGCGCGACCCAGAGGGCCTTTCCGCCATGGGCGCCCTCTACTACCAAGAGCAGCAATGGGACAAGGCCTTCGCGGCCTACGAGGTGCTCGTCGACCTCGCCGCCACTACTAAAAAACTCGACGAGTTCGAGTGCTCCCTACGCCTGGGCATCTCCGCCGTCAAGCTGAACAAGATGCAGGAGGCAATGAAGGGTTTCCTGCTCGCCCGAAAGATCAAAAGCGACCACTTCGAGGTAAACTACAACCTCGGCTACATCTTCTACACGCTGAAGGAATACGACAAGGCGATCCCGCTGTTCAAGCAAGCCTTGCTCGTCGATACCGAGAACGTCCTCGCCCAGCGATACATGGGCTTTAGCCTGCACAAGGCGCACCGATACCGCGACGCACTCGCCTACCTCAAAAAAGCGATC
>JAKPSR010000223.1 GCA_029571425.1 Spirochaetota bacterium
GCGGGGAACGATATCGAGCTTCGCGTTTTCCCGGGCGGCGGTCACGGGTTCTTCTACGAGGATCCCGTAGGACGCGTCTTTTGGCAGGACGCCGTCCGGGAATTCATGAGGGGGTTGTGAGGTCCGGGCCTCAGGCGAGCGCCTGAGGCCTTCGGCGCGTCAGTACTTCGAAAGGTAGTTATCGATCTCCCACTGGGAGACCTTCGTCTTGTACTCGAGCCACTCAAGCTCCTTCGCCTCGACGTACTTCTCGAAGATGTGCTTCCCGAGTACGGCGTGGATAAGCTTGTCCTTTTTCATCTCCTCGATCGCCTCGCGGAGGTCGCCGGGAAGGCTCTCGACGCGCTTACGCTTGCGCTCGGCCGGGCTCATCTCGTAGATATTCCCGTCGACGGGCGCCGGGGGCTCGACCTTCTCGCGGATGCCCTCGAGCCCCGCCGCGAGGACGAGGGCAAGCGAGAGATACGGATTCGCGGAGGGATCGGGGCTTCGGAGCTCGACTCGCGCCGCGTGCTCATCGGCCGCGGGAACGCGGATCAGCGGGCTTCGGTTGTGGGCGGACCAGGCGATGTACACGGGGGCTTCGTACTCGGGGACGAGTCGTTTGTAGGAGTTGACGAGCTGGTTCGTCACCGCCGTGATTCCCTTGATGTGCTTCATTATGCCGGCGATGAAGTGATAGGCGATCGGCGAGAGCCCGTTTTTGTCCGTCGAGCTCGCGAAGGCGTTTTTCTTCCCGTTCGACAAGGACATGTTCAGGTGCATGCCGGATCCCGCGATCCCGAAGATCGGCTTTGGCATGAAGGTGGCGTGAAGCCCGTGGCGGTGGGCGACCGTCTTGACCGCGAGCTTGAAGGTCATCATCCGGTCGGCGGCCTCGAGGGCCTCGCTGTACTTGAAGTCGATCTCGTGCTGGCCGCGCGCGCACTCATGGTGGGAGGCCTCGATCTCGAAGCCCATCTCCTCCAGGGTTAGGACCATGTCGCGGCGGGCGTTCTCGCCGAGGTCGATCGGCCCCATGTCGAAATAGCCCCCGTTGTCGAGGGTTTTAAGGGTCGGGCCTCCCTCCTCGTCGGTATAGAATAGGAAGAACTCGAGCTCGGGGCCGACGTTTAGGCTATATCCCATCGACGCGCATTCCGCGATGACCCGCCTGAGTATCTCGCGAGGGGAACCGTCGAAGGGTTTGCCCGACGGTGTGTACACGTCGCAGATAAGGCGGGCGACGCGATTGGGGCCGGGGCGCCAGGGAAAGAGGCAAAAGGTGTTAAGGTCGGGACGGAGGAGCATGTCGGACTCCTCGATGCGCACGAATCCCTCGATGGACGACCCATCGAACATGCATTTATTGTCGAGGGCTTTTTCGAGCTGGCTTGTCGTGATCGCGACGTTCTTCAGGGTACCGAAGATATCGGTGAACTGGAGCCGAATGAAACGAACGTCGTTATCGGCAACCATCTTCAATATATCGTCTTTGGTATAATTGAACATACCGCATCATAAATGAGTCGTGCGCGTCACGCAAGCCCCCGATTCTTTGCTCGCTTTGCGCTGTTTGATATGCGGTTTCTTCAACAATATAGCGAAAAACAGCATTAAATGCGATGATAGAGCCTAGTAACGAAGCGGAAATTTATCTATACTTACCGGTAGGTATAAACCGCAGCCAATGCTTCCGTCGCCAACGGGTTTTTTTCACGATTCGAGAGGGGCGCCAGGGGGCACCGGGATGGCCAAAAAGGCCGTCACGCGCGCTGCGATCAATCGCGCGACGCGCAAAGGAACACCCATGCACACCACCGACTCCGTGGCGAAGGACAGTATCTCCTTCTCCGATCTTGGCCTCGACGAGGACATCCTCAAGGCGATCGAGGCGAAGGGCTTCGTGGCCCCCACCCCCATCCAGGTCCTCGCGATCCCCCGCTTGCTGACCGGCGACGCGAACGTCATCGCCCGCGCCCGGACCGGCACGGGCAAGACGGCCGCCTTTGGTCTTCCCCTCGTCCAGGAGCTTCGCGCCGACAAGGGGTGCCCCCGCGCCCTGGTACTCGTGCCGACCCGTGAGCTCGCCCTCCAGGTGACCGCCGAGCTCGACTCGCTCCGCTCAGGCAGCTTGCCCCGCACGGTGACCGTCTACGGCGGGGCCTCGATGTACGACCAACTTCGCGCCCTCAAGGCCGGGGTCGAGGTCGTGATCGGGACGCCCGGCCGGGTGAAAGACCACCTTGAGCGCGGGTCGCTGAATCTTTCCAAGATCGACTACTTTATCCTCGACGAGGCGGACGAGATGCTCAATATGGGCTTCATCGAGGATATCGAGGCGATCTTCGCCCGCGCGAATCCCGACGCCCGCGTCCTCCTCTTCTCGGCGACGATGCCGCCGGCCATCCTCTCGATCGCCTCGTCCTTCATGGGCGAGTACGAGATCGTCGAGGAGGAGGCGGGGCCCGAGGAGGAGATTCTCACCGAGCAGTTCTATTGGGTCGTGCGCGAGGATGACAAGACGGAGGCGTTGGTTCGCCTGATCGACGCGGCCGAGGATTTCTACGGCCTCGTCTTCTGCCAAACGAAAGCCGACGCCGACGCCGTCGCGCGCGAGCTTGATGAGCGCAGGTACGAGGCCGCGGCCCTGCACGGGGACATCGCGCAGGCCCAGCGCGAGAAGATCCTGGCGCGCTTCCGCTCCCGGAAGACCCGCGTTCTCGTCGCGACGGACGTCGCGGCGCGCGGGATCGACATCGAGGGCTTGAGCCACGTCGTCAACTACGCGCTTCCGTATGACGGGCCGACGTACACGCACCGCGTCGGCCGCACGGGCCGGGCAGGCGCCCGCGGGATCGCGGTCACCTTCGTCCGACCCGAGGAACGCCGACGATTGGGATATCTTCGACACCACGCGCGCGGGGATCTCTCCGAGGGGAAGGTGCCGACGGTAGCCGAGGTTCTCGAGGCGCGGCGCGCCCGGCTCGCGCGCGAGACCGGCGAGGCGATTTCGCGCTTCTTCGCCGCGAGCGAGAACGATTCGGTCGAGGAATCTACGGTCGAGCGCACCGCCGCCGCCGACGAGGCCGCTGCCGGGATTGCCGCCGCCCGCGCCCCCGTCGCCATCCCGGAGGAATTCCGCGCGCTCGCGCGCGAGCTCGCGGAGGGTCGCGACCCGATCGATCTCGCGGCGGCACTGCTCGCCGTCCAGCACGGGGAGACGCTTTCGCCCGAGCGCTACGGGCACATCCGCGCCCCGCGCGTCCCCGCCGAGGGAACGGATCGCGCCCACCTGAGGCTCTTCGTCGGCATCGGCCGGCGCGACGGGCTCACCAAGCGCGGGATCGCCCTTTTCTTCCGCGACCTCATCGGGGTGCCGGAGCGGCTCGTCGACCGGATCGAGGTGATGGACGCCTTCTCGCTCGCTACCCTTCCTCGGGAGGCGGCGCTCGCGGCCCTCGACCTCGCGAAGCGAAAGCGGAACGTGCCGCATATCCACGTGGACGCCAAGGAGCAGGGAGGTTTCGCCCCGCAAGGGCGACCGTATGGGCCGCGTGGCCAAGGCGGCCCCCAGAGGCCGATGGGCCCTGGCGGCCCCAGGGCAGGGAGACCGCAAGGCGCGAGCCGCGGGGACGCTGGCGGCGCCCCGAGCCGCGCTGCGAGCCGCGCTGCGGCGTACAAAAAGAAAAAGGATTAAGGCGCGCGAAGGCCGGACAGTAGTCCGGCCTTTTTTTATGTGGTTAGTTGATGAAGCCTGCGAGGGAGTAGGCGTTGAGCCAACGCTGAAGCGGGACGATCCACCCCGAGTCGTGGCAACCTTCTAGGAAGAGTTCCTCGTAGAGGTCGGAGATGTGCTCGTGGATGAGGCGCACGTCCTCCGGGGCGACGAGACTGTCGGATCCGGCGAAGAGGCTTGCGATGAAGCGCACTACCTCGGTCGGGGTGACGTCCTCCGGGGTGATGCGGGTCATCGCGTAGAGGGCGGCGGGTATGCAGTTGACGCTATGCTGCTTGATGTAAAGCACGGTTTCCGTGATCGAGACGGCGCCCGCGTAAAGCTCGGCGTCGAGCGCCGCTCGCTCCTCCTCGGGGAGGCCGAGTTCGGCGAAGGCCCTTCGATAGAAAGTGTAGGCGAGCACGACGATGATCACGTGGAGACTCGGCACGCACAGGAAGTGCGGGTCGAACAAGTGGATGGTAAGGAAGTGTCCCCGGTAGTATCGGGGGCGCTTCGTCGTCGTCATGCGGAATCGGTAAACCTGGGCGGCGTCCCGATAGCAGAGGTCGACGAGTCGGAGGAAGCGCTCGGTGTAGCGGGCTGCGACCTTTCCTCCGAACCTTCGCCTGATGTACCCGAGGGGACGGACCCAAAACGCGACGAAGTCAAGGTACACGCCGACCTTCTCGGGGCGGAAGGGGACGGTGCGGTCGAGCGGGTGGTCGACGTTGAGAACCACGATCTTCTTAAGGCCGAACTTGACCGAGAACTGCAAAAAGAAGAAATCGCGCATCACCGTCCTCGCGTAGCGGAGCAGGGCGACGAGGGACGCGCGGTGGAACACGGTATTGACGAGGACGAGGAGGACGCTCTGCCTTCTCGTTGTGGGGACTCTTCGGTTATGCATGGGGACACGCCTCTTTCGCGATGGCGACGGACGCCATCGCGTCCTTCGCGTAGTAATCGGCGCCGATGCGCGCCGCGTAGTCTTCGGTCAGGACGGCGCCGCCGACCATGATTCGGGCGCCGACGCCTGCCTCCCTGAGGGCGGCGATGGTCTTCTCCATCGAGGACACGGTCGTGGTCATCAGGGCGGAGAGCCCAACGAGATTGGGCCTCTCGCGGAGCGCCGCCTCGACGATTGCTTCGGGGGAGACGTCCTTCCCGAGATCGACGACGGCGAAGCCGTAATTCTCGAGCATTGCCTTGACGATGTTCTTCCCGATGTCGTGGATGTCGCCCTTTACCGTCGCGATTAGTATCTTCCCGCGCGACGCGGCGGTCGCGCCCGAGCGGGCGAGGCGCTCCTTGATGGCTTCGAAAGCGCGCGAGACGGTGTCCGCGCTGAGAAGCAGCTGAGGAAGGAATTTGCGCCCGGACTCGAAGTCGCGGCCGACCTCGTCGAGTGCCGGAACGATGACGGAATCGATGACCTCGATCGGGGGCATGCGGTCTAGGAGAAGCTCGGCGGCGCGCCGGGAACGGTCACGAAGACCGGAGACGATCAGTGACCTGAGGTCGTCGTCGGCGATATCGCGGGACGACGTCGTGGCGGCGGCCGCGACGCCGAGCGGCCCCGGCTGTCGAGCGGATTGTGGCGCGGCCTGCGGAGCGGCGCGGAGCGCGGCCCGTTCCGGCGATCCCATCTCGGCGATGTACTCGAGGCAGTTCTCGTCGTGCCCGGCGAGCGCCCGCCATGAGCGGTACACGTCCATCATCGGACGCGACAGCGGGTTGACGATGCAGGCGTCGAGTCCGGACGCGAGAGCGGATGCGAAGAAAACCGCGTTGACGGTTTCCCGCTCAGGGAGTCCGAACGAGATGTTGGAAACGCCGAGGATTGTCTTTACCCCGAGCTCGCGCTTGACGAGGGCGAGGGCTCGGACGGTCTCCATCGCTTCCTTCTGCTGGGAGCTCACGGTAAGTGTCAGGGTATCGACGATCACGTCCTTGCGCGGTATACCATGCCGCTCGGCCTCGGCGACGATCTTCCGCGCGATGGCGAGGCGCCCTTCGGCGGTGGGCGGGATTCCGTTTTCGTCGAGGGCGAGGGCGACGAGGACGCCGCCGTACTTCCTCACGATCGGGAAGACGGCGTCCATCACCTCGCGCTTTCCGTTCACGGAGTTGACGAGTGCCTTGCCGTTGTAGTACCGAAGCGCCGACTCGAGGACGGCGGGCTCGCTTGAGTCGATTTGGAGCGGGAGCGGGAAGGTGCGCTGAAGGGCGCGGACCGCGTCGAGCATCATCGCGCGCTCGTCGATGCCGGGAAGGCCGACGTTGACGTCGAGGACGTGGGCGCCCGCTTCGGCTTGGGCGCGGCCCTCGGCGAGGACGTAGTCGAGGTCGCGCGCGAGCAGGGCTTCCTTAAATCGCTTCTTGCCGGTGGGGTTGATGCGCTCGCCGACGATCACGGGATCGGCGCCGATCTCGACTGCCCTGCCCCACGAGGAGACGAGTGTCGTGTCCTTCTTTGAGACGGGAATGGGCGCGAGCGGCGAGACGCGGCGAACGAGCTCGGCTATGTGCTCCGGGGTGGTGCCGCAGCAGCCGCCGAGGCAGCGGACCCCGAGCTTGGCCGCGAAGGACGCGGTCTCGGCGAATTCCTCCGGGCCCACCTTAAACACCGTGCGCCCGTTCTCGACGACCGGAATGCCGGCGTTCGGCTCCATGATGACGGGCACGCTCGCGCGGGCGACGAACTCGGCGGCGAGTTCGCGCGCGTGCGCGAGGTCCCCGCCGCAGTTAAAGCCGAGCGCGTCGACGCCCAGTCCCTCGAGGAGGGCGACGACGGCGAGCGGCGAGGCCCCGGTTAGGGTAAGGTTGTTGTCCTGGAAGGTCGCGCAGGCGACGACGGGCAGCGAGGTGTTTTCCTTGCACGCGAGGACGGCGGCCTTGAGCTCGTAGAGGTCGGCCATCGTCTCGACGATCGCGAGATCAGCCCCAGCGGCCTCGGCGGCGCGCGCCACCTCGGCGAAGGCGTCGTAGGCCTCATCGAACGTAAGCGACCCCATCGGCTCGAGAAGTTTTCCGGTCGGGCCGATGTCGAAGGCGACGAAGGACCCGGTCCGCCCGTCGCAGGCGGTTCGCGCGATGCCGACGGCCCGCTTCGTCGCCTCGACTGCGTCGAGGCCATGGCCGGCGAGCTTTATGCGGTTCGCGCCGAAGGTGTTGGTAAGGACGACGCGGGCCCCCGCGTCGAGGTATCGTCGGTGCACGTCGGCGACGAGGTCGGGTCGGGAAAGGTTGAGTTCCTCCGGGACCGACCACGAGAGACCCTCGTATCCCGGTCCCCGCGACCCATCGCGATAGGAATCGAGGAGGGCGCCCATGCTCCCGTCGAAGAAGACGAACCCGTCCTTCAGCGCGTCGCGGAAATTCATCTCGCTTCCTTTAGAATGTCGGAGACGTTCGAGACGATGCGCTTCACGACGTCGGGCTTGTTCATCGCGTAGATATGGATGCCGCGCACCCCGTTCGTCACGAGGTCGATGATCTGCTCCGTGGCGTAGGCGATCCCCGCCTGCTTCATCGCCTCGGGGCTTTCGCCGAATCGGTCGACGAGGGCGAGGAACTTCGGCGGGAGGTAGGCGTTCGAGAGCTCGATCATGCGCTTGATCTGGGCTCCGTTCGTGACGGGCATGATACCGGCGAGAACGGGCACCGTGATGCCGCGCGCTTGGGCGCGATAGAGGAAGCTGTAGAGGATGTTGTTCTCGAAGAACATCTGCGTGGTCAGGAACGAGCAGCCTGCGTCAACCTTTATCTTGAGGTAGTCGAGGTCGCGGTCCTTGTGCGCGCTCTCGGGGTGGCCCTCGGGGTAGCACGCGCCTCCGACGCAAAAGTCGCCGCGCGACTTGATATCGCGCACGAGGTCGGAAGCGTGCTCATAGCCGCCAGGCGGGACGAAGTCAGGATCCTTCGGTCGGTCGCCGCGAAGGGCGAGGACGTTCTCGATCTTGAGCTCCTTCAGTTGGTCGACGACGGCGTGAACCTCTTCCTTCGTCGAGGAGAGGCTCGTCAGGTGGGCGAGCGGGGTGACCCCGGCGTCCCGAAGGTGAGAGGCGATACGGACGGTGTTCGCGGAGGTTCCGCCCCCCGCCCCATAGGTGACGCTGATGAAGTCCGGGTCGAGGGAGGCGAGCTCGTCCGCGCACGCGATCACGGAATCGTAGAGCGAGTCCTGCTTTGGGGGAAAAATCTCGAAGGATAAGGTAAGTTTGTTCCTTTCGAGTATCTCGCTGATCTTCATCCGGTGCCGTCCCCTTCGTTCGCGCGGTTCGTTCCGCGCGGTGGTCGTTCCGCGTCCATTCGCGGGTTATCCGCAGTGTACCAGGGCTGCGCGGGGTTGGGCAAGTGCGTTTTTCCGGCGGGCCGCCTCTTGTCCGCGCCGGGGACTTGCCAAGCAATGCCGAGGTGAAGTAATATCCGGCTAACGGCGCACCCGCGCCGGAAGAGAGCGAAGACGCGACGGGTCCCCTCGGGGTCTCGACGGGTCTTCGCTCTCTTTTTTTCGCGGGATGCGCATCCTTTCCGATGCATGGGGGCGAGGGCGTCCCGCTTGTTTTACAGGCGGGACGCCCTCTTTTTTGCGTCGGGGAGGGGGAGCGATAAGGAGGTTGAGTATGGACGTTCAGGTCATCCTCGACACAATTTGGGTTCTCGTGACAGGGATGCTCGTGTTCTTCATGAATCTCGGCTTTGCCAGCGTCGAAAGCGGCTTTGCCCGGGCTAAGAACAGCGTAAACATCTTGTCGAAGAACTTCATCGTTTTTGCCGTCTCGTCGCTTGGGTTCCTGTTCTTAGGCTGGGGCTTAATGTTTGGAGACGGCAACGGTTTCATTGGACAGAAGGGCCTGTTCATGGTGACCGGAGCCGACAATTCCCCCGCGGTGGGTGAGGCGTACAGCGGGGTATATTCCGCCATCTCGTGGACGGGTGTCCCACTCTGGGCAAAGTTCTTCTTCCAACTGGTGTTCTGCGGCACCGCGGCGACGATCGTCTCGGGCGCGGTCGCCGAGCGCATCAAGTACATATCGTTCATCATCTTCTCGTTCGTTCTAACCTTGGCGATCTACCCGATCGTCGGCCACTGGATATGGGGCGGCGGGTTCCTCGCCAAGTTGGGAATGCTCGACTTCGCCGGTGGAACGGTCGTCCACTCGATCGGGGGCTGGGCCGCGCTCGCCGGCGTTCTCGTCCTCGGTCCGCGATTCGGCAAGTACTCGAAGGACGGGAAGATCAACCCGATCCCCGGGCATAACATGAGCCTCGCCACGATCGGCGCCTTCGTCCTCTGGCTCGGCTGGTTCGGGTTCAACCCTGGCTCCACGATGGCCGCGAACCCGACCTCAATCTCGCACATCCTGGTAACCACGAACACCGCCGGCATCATCGCCGTGCTTACCTCGACGGTCACCGCTTGGCTCGTGATCGGGAAGCCCGACCTCGGCATGTCGATCAACGGCCTTCTCGCCGGACTCGTCGCGATCACCCCGTCCTGCGCGTACGTGAGCGTGCCGAGTTCCCTCCTGATCGGCGGCGTCGCCGGCGTACTGGTCGTCCTCTTCGTTATGATGTTCGACCGGCTCAAGCTCGACGACCCCGTTGGCGCGCTCGCCGTGCACCTCGCGAACGGCGTCCTCGGCACCCTCGCCGTCGGCCTCTTCGCGCAGAACGGTATCGGCGGTACCGCGAGTCCCGACGGGTTGTTCTTCGGCGGCGGACTTGGTCTTTTCAAGGCCCAGGCGATCGGCGTGGTCGTCGTCGCCGCGTTCGTGTTCTGTTCCTCACTCGTCGTCTGGCTCGTTCTGAAGCACACGATCGGTATCCGGGTCTCGCTTAAGGAAGAGATCGAGGGCCTCGACATCGGGGAGCACGGGAACCGCGGCTACCCCGAATTCGCCATGCACAAGACGTCCTACTCCGTGTACGCCCGCGACGTCGGCGCGACGACGGACGTGAACGCCCCGAAGGGAGGTCGCTAGGATGAAGCAGGTAAAGGCAATCATCAAGCCCGAGAAGCTTACCGAGGTCCGCGAGGCTCTCTCGAAGGCGAAGTGCTATCATGGAATCATGATCAGCGACATCGTCGGTCAGGGCGCGCAGATGGGCGTGACCCAGGCCTGGCGCGGGGAGAAGTATCGACTTGACCTGATCGAGAAGGTGATGATCGACCTCGTCGTGTCAGACGCCGACGTCCCGACGGTCAAGAAGATCATTTGCGAGACCGCGCGGACGGGCGATATCGGCGACGGGAAGATCTTCGTCTACAACGTCGAGGAGGTCGTCCGTATCCGAACGGGCGAGGAGGGCGAGGCCGCGCTCTGAACATGGCGCGTTGCGCGGCGCAAAGCGCATCGCAAAGCGCACTTGCTTAGCCAGGGCCCGGGATTCCACCCGGGCCCGCTTTTTTGTATAATGACCTCATGTCCCTGAACTGCGCGGAGATTGACCTTATCCTCCGGGAACTCGACCTCGCCGGCTCCTTCCTGCAAGCCGTGGTCCAGCCGTCGTTCGACACCATCGCGCTCACGTTTTACCGAGGGGCCGACTCGTCGTCCGAGGGGACGTCGCGGACCGTGCTTGTCTGCCTCGCGCCCGGCGCCTGCCGCATCCACCAAACGTGGCGCCGCGTTCCCCGCTCAGAGAAGCCGCTCAGGTTCATGGAATTCCTCCGCTCGCGGGCGAAGGGCGCGCGCGTAGTCGAGGCCGCGCAGCTCGGCGATAACCGGATCGTGCGGATCGTCCTCTCGCGCGGCGACGAGCGGCTCTTTATGTACATACGGCTATGGAGCGGGGCGGCGAACGTCGTCGTTACCGACGCGGAAGGCCGCATCCTCGACGTTTTTTACCGCCGGCCGAAGCGCGGTGAGCTTACCGGTCTCGTCTTCGATCTTCCGGATGAGGGCGCGGCGAGTAAGACCGGCGCGGAGAACCAAGCTACCGCCCCCGCGCGACGGTACGAGGTCCGCGATCTCGCGGGCGAGGGAAGCTTCAACGAGCGGATCGACGGTTGGTACGCCGAGCACGCGGCCGTCCTCTCGCGCGAGGCCCTGCTCGCCGAGGCTCGACGCCGCGCCGAAGCCCGCGAGGGTCGCCTTCGCCCGGCGCTCGCCAAGCTCGAGAGGAAGCGCGAGTCTTTTCTCGACGCGGACCGCTTTCGCCGGCAGGGCGACCTTTTGACCGCGAACCTCTATCGCGTCGAGCATGGCGCGACCTCGGTCGAGGTCGAGGACTACGAGAACGGGAACGCCCGGATCAGGATCGAGCTCGACCCGCGCCTGAAACCGCAGGAGAACGCCGCCCGGTACTACGAGCGGTACCGAAAAGCCGTGTCGGGGCTCGCTGACCTCGAGGACGATATCGCGGCCACGCGGCGAGCCCTCGAGACCGTCGCGCTCGAGCTCGCCGCGCTCGAGGCCGAGACCAATCCGCACGTCATCCAGGCCGCACTTCGTCGCCAGGCGCGCCCTCGCCAGCAACTCGAGCGCCGCTACCCCGGCCTCGTCTTCCGCGTCGACGGTTGGCTTCTATTGGTCGGGCGCACGGCCGCCGAGAACGACGAGCTCCTGCGGCGGCACGTCCGCGGGCAGGACCTGTGGCTCCATGCCCGCGATTGGCCGGGGGGCTATGTTTTCGTCAAGAACCGGCCCGGAAAGACCGTTCCCCTCGAGATACTGCTTGACGCCGGAACCCTCGCGCTCTTTTACTCGAAGGGACGGAAGGCGGGCTCCGGCGACCTGTATTACACGCAGGTGAAGCACCTTAGGCGCGCGAAGGGCGCGAAACGGGGGACCGTCCTCCCCTCGAACGAAAAGAATCTCTCCGTCAAGATCGAAGAGGCGCGCCTTAGGCGGCTCGAGACCTGCCGGGACGAGGACGCGTAGCTAGGGGCGCATTGCGAAACGCGCCCCGTCTCGGTATACTATGCTCATGCGACGCATCCCCTGCCTCCTCGGCGCCCTCATCCTTCTCGCGATCCCGCTCGCCTCGCAGGAGGCGCCGCTTAAGGCCCCGAGCAACGCGTGGCTCGTCCTTCGTGCCTTTCTCGACGCCTACCCAAACGACATCAGCGCCATCGACTACGACTTCGCCGCGAAGGACTGGTACATGACGGTGCGCGGCAGTCGCCTGTACTGGGCGAACGGGCGGCTTCTCCGGAAGGAGGACGCGAAGGAATGGGAGAGCTGGAGACCCTACGTCGACTACCTCTATCCGGAGGAAGTGCCCGATCCCCGGAACTTCTCAGAGGAGATGATCGCGCACCTGAACGCCGACGTGCTTCAGGAGAAGCGCAGTAAGGCGCCGACCTACAACATCGCCTTCTACGACCTCGTCTACGACGGCGGTACTCGCAGGCGCATCGAGTCGCATATCGTCCGCTTCGACTATCTCGGGAAGCGCGTGTCCGTGCACGAGTCGCTCGTGCCGCGCCTTAAGCGCATCGAGGCGCGGATCCGCGATCTCGCTCGCGAGGACGAGGAGGTCGACGCATTCGTCAAGACCCTCGCCAGTATCGAGGGGTATAACTGGCGCGAGATCGCCGACAGCCCGTCGCGCAGCAACCATAGCTGGGGGATCGCGATCGATTTCCTTCCGAAAAACTGGAAGCAGAAAAACATCTATTGGAACTGGGTCAGTTACTGGAACGAGAATCGCTGGATGCTGATCCCGCTCGACCGTCGTTGGATGCCGCCGCTGGCGGTGGTTCGCGCCTTCGAGTCCGAGGGTTTCGTGTGGGGAGGGAAGTGGCTCCTCTGGGATAACATGCACTTCGAGTATCGGCCCGAGCTCCTCGCCCTCAGGTCCTGGGGGCACTCCGGGGACATTCGGTGACCGGTGGCCTTAACGTCGGCATGAGCGAGGCCTTCGTCCTTGCGGCGGCGATCGCCGCCGTCGTTTTCGCCCTCGTAGTCGGGATCAGGATTGGCCTTTGGGTCGGGCGCGCCTCGGCCGAGCGCCGCCTCGCCGCCCGGCTCGGGCGCGAGCGCTCCGACGCCGTGCGGCGCTCCCGCGCCGTCCTCGGCGGCCAGCTCTCCGAGCAGCTCGCGCCATATCTTCCCGGCTTTCCCGGTGACCCGACCGAGGTACGCTTCGTCGGGAAGCCGGTCGACTTCGTCTCGTTCGCGGGCACGTCGGAAGGTTCCGTGCGCGAGGTGGTGTTCATCGAGGTGAAGTCGGGCGACGCCGCCTTGACGGCGGTCGAGCGATCGTTGCGGAAGGCTATAGAGGAAGGGCGGGTGCGATACGTCGAGTATCGCGTACCGCGCTAGGGCTGGGCGGGCTCGCGCCTCGACGGCGCCTTCGGCTGGTTTGCTCGCGCCGCAGCGCGCGGCGACGCGTGGGGCTGGGCGACCGGGGCCGCGCGGGCCCGATCGGCCGCGATGAGCCGCTCGCACTCCTCGCGGGGCATCGGCCTGCCCGTTAGGAAGCCCTGAACCGTCTTGCACTCGATCCGCCTGATTGCGTCGAGCTGCGCCTCTGTCTCCACCCCTTCCGCTATCGTGTCGAACCCCAGCTTGTTGACCAAG
>JAKPSR010000232.1 GCA_029571425.1 Spirochaetota bacterium
ATCTGTATGGCGACGAGCGGCGTCGCCGCCGGCGTCTCGCTCGCGATGTGGCGCGTGCTCGCGGGCTTTTCCGTATGGTATCTCATCGCGCCCCTCTTTATCCTGGCGGTCCTCCTGACGCTCGCGAGCCCGCCGCTATTCGCCTCGATCGCCTTCGACTCAGGGAGCGTCGCGACCGGCCCGGTGTCGAGCGCGTTCATCCTCCCGCTGACGGTCGGCGCATCGGCCGCCTCGGGCGGGAACCCGGCGACCGACGCCTTCGGCCTTATCGCGATGATAGCGGCGACGCCGCTCGTCGCCATACAGATACTCGGATTGCTCTACGCCCGAAAAGTCGGGCGCGGGACGGAGGTCCCCGATGGAATACACGAGACAGATACTGACGATCGTTGATCACGGGCTCGGCGAGCGGGTCGCCGCGCTCGCGCGTGAAGCGGGCGCGCGCGGGGGCACGATCCTCGTCGGAAGGGGAAGCGCGAGCTCCCTGCTGCTCCGCATCCTCGCGCTCGCCGACGTCGAGAAAGACGTCCTCGTCACCCTGGTGACGGAGGCGGAGTTCGGCCCGGTGTTCGCCGCGATCAAGGGCGCGCCCCTTTGGCGCGCGCACGCGGGGATTTCGTACTCGATTAGGCTAGGAGGCGCTGAGATGGGACGCGAGACTGACCACGAGCTGATCACGGTGATCGCCAACCGCGGCTACGCGGACGACGTGATGCAGGCGGCGCGGAAGGCGGGCGCGCGCGGCGGGACGATCCTCCACGCGCGCGGCACCGGAAAGCCGGGCGACGAGCACTTCTTCGGGATCACGATCGTCCCCGAGAAGGAGCAGGTGCTGATCCTGGCCGAGCGAGCGGTCGCCCGAGGGATCAAGGACGCGATCGCCGCGCTCCCCTGCCTCGCCAAGCCCGGCATGGGCATCATGTACTCCGTTCCGGTCGAGGACTTCGCCCAGCTCGGGAAGCGGGATTAGTCGCGCGGCGCGAGCGGCTCAGGCGACGCGGTGTCAGATCCGCCACGGCCGTCTCTTACAAGCCGGGCGGTAATGTCCTTCAGTAGTTCCTCGCGTCCGACGCGCTTCGTCGCCGATGAGATGCGCACGCCCTCCGCTCCGCGCCCGAAGAATGCGGCGAGGTCGCGGGCTGCGGCGCGGCGGTCGTTCGCGCCGAGCTTATCCGCCTTCGTCCCGACGACGATCACCTCGATGCCCTTCGACTCGAAGTACGCGACGGTATCGCGCTCCGGGTCGCCCGGCTCGCGCCTCAGGTCGACGAGGAAGAAGACCGCGCGGAGCTCGCGCCGCGTCTCTGCGTACTCGGCGAGCATTCGGTCGAAGGCCTCCGTCTCGGCGCGCGAGCGGCGCGCGAAGCCGTAGCCCGGAAGGTCCGCGAGGCAAAAGGCCTCGTTGACCGCGAAGAAGTTGATCTCCCTCGTCATGCCGGGAAGCGAGCCCGTCTTCACGAGCCCCTTCCGATTCACGATCATGTTGATCAGCGAGCTCTTTCCCGCGTTCGACCGCCCGAAAAAGGCGAACTCGGGGATACCGAGCGCGGGATAGCCCGCGCGCGATTTCGCGCCCTTAACGAAGCGCGCCGTCATGATCTTCACCGATGTCCTCCCGTCAGTCCCTAACGATCGCGTCGACGTTCGCCTTCCCCGCGGGCACGAAGGGATAGACGTTCTCGCCCTGCCCGATCGCGCGACGCACGAAGCGAGGGCCGCTTCCCCCGAAGGCTATCTTCTCCCAGCCCGCCGAACCGGCGTCGACCGCCGTGATCCCGAAGCCCTCCGCCACGCGCACCAGGTCGGGCGGCGACCGGAAGACCGAGGCCGAGAGGCGGCCCGCGAACAGCATCTCCTGCTGCTGGCGCACCATCCCGAGTGCCCCGTTGTCGAGGACGATCACCGTCACGTCGAGCCCGAGCTCGGCGAGGGTCGCGAGCTCCTGGACGTTCATCATGATCGAGCCGTCGCCGGAGAAGCATACAACCCTTTTCCCCGGGTTTGCAAGGGCGGCGCCGATCGCGGCGGGAAGGCCGAAGCCCATCGTCCCGAGGGATCCCGAGGTCAGGAACTGGCGGGGGCGCGAGAAGGGATAGCACTGCG
>JAKPSR010000238.1 GCA_029571425.1 Spirochaetota bacterium
CCGGGCTTTAATTGATACCCTGCGTTTTCCGTTACCGTAAGGGTCACCGTCTCGCCCGCGGCCGAGCCCGTTACGGCCGCCCCCTCGACCGATGCGATAATTGATCCATTCGCCGCGGACATGGCGATTGGCAACACGAACCCCGCGCTTACCGTGACCGCATGCGCGGGCATCGTGAAGGTATAAAGCGATGCGGAACCGGATAGCGGGACGACGGTCGCGCTGTCGCCGGTTTTGGTTGCCGTAAGCGTTCCCGCCTGCAACTGATATTCTGCGCATGGCGTTACCGTGAGCGTGACGGTTTCCCCTTCGGTGGCGGTTATTTTGTCCGAGGTAATCGTGCCCTTCGAAAGCGGCGCGATGGCGACTGCGTAGGCGGGTTTCTCGTCTGATTTGGGCGACGACGAAGGATCGCAGCCGGCGAACGCGAGGCAGAGTGCGCAGGGCACGAAGGTTAGTCTCCAAAATCCTGTGAAGAATGCTTTCATAGGTGTGTCTCCATCTTACGAAATTTGTGGGTAGTGAAATGGCGTGGCATATTGCGAGCAGGATAGGTCCCATGGAGGCCATGAGTCGACCGGATAAAGCGATTGGCCGCGTTTATTATTCGGACGTTCGTTTGAGGGGGCTCCGAACGAGGAAGTTCGCCCCCCGTTATGCCCCCTGCCTTTCTCAAAAATAAAAAAACCCATCCAATTGGATGGGTTTTACTCGCTCCCCCGTGGTGATTCGAACACCAGACCCAGTGGTTAACAGCCACTTGCTCTGCCGGCTGAGCTACAGGGGAATGCGCTCAATCGCTTAAGCGAGGCTTACGATAGCCGAATCGCCGAAAAATGTCAAGCGAGGGGCTTATTCACGCTCCTCGGCGATGCCGGCGGCCTCGCGGGCGCGCGCGCGGGCTTCGTCGAGTACTTGCTCGTACCGCGCCTCGAGGGCGTTGCGGTTCTTGGAGAGGGCGGCGAGGTACTCGGGGTCGTGGGCTGCGTCGAGGGGGACTTCCTGCCCGTACATCCGGGCGAGCTCCTGCTGGCGGGCGCGGAGGCGCGGGAGGAACTGCTGGCGCAGGGCCTCCTCCATCCGCTTTCGCTCGGAGAGGAACTGGGCCAGTATCTGGGCGACCTGGGCGAAGAGCTCGGCCATCCCGGCTTTGGGGACGAGTGCCTCAAGGCCCTTCCCGATGAGCTCGGCGCGGCCGGTCTCCGCCTCGGTGGCGGGAAGGCGAAGGGCGGCGAGAAGGACGGAGACGGCACCTTCGCGGAACATGGCCGCCTCGTTACCCGCGCGGGCTTTCGCCTCCTTGGCGAGCTCGGCCTCGCCCGATCCGTCGAGGTAGGCGGTCGCTGCCCGCTTCCCCTCGTTCCGCAGTTCCCGGTGCTCGGCGCCGGACTTGTCTCCCTTAATGTCGCGGGTCTTTTCCATCGCGATATCGAGTGCCGATCGTATTTCTCCCATGGCGCGCTCCTTACCCCTTAAATATACACATTTCCCCGGCGAGAACGCAATCGAGCCGGATGTCATGGGCTTCGGTCGGGACTTGGTCGACGAGCTGGCTTACCCGGCAGGCGCCGACGAGGAGGATGTCGGCGCTGGATATGCCGCCGGCGACCTGAGACCCCGCCGCTGTGGGCGTCGCTCGGGCGAGGAGGTCGGCGAGGAGGTCGGCGAGGAAGCGGTCGTAGTAGCCGGCTCCTTGGCCGAGTCGGCCGCCCGAGCGGTCGAAGGCGAGGCCGGGGACGAGGACGATAAGGGGCAGGAGGGCGGAAAGCTCGCCGGGGTAGAGGGTTGGCGCGTCTGCCGCGGGCTCGGGGATGCCGAACGAGCCGCGGGGGAGCGCTTCGGCGGGATCGTCAACGCGGCGGAATGAGAGCCGGTCGCCCTCGACGCGGGGAAGGGCGATCGCCTTTCCGCCCGCGCGGGCGGCCGCCAGGATCAGGTCGACGGAGACCTCGCCGCGGACGGCCCGGTAGCCGAAGACGGTGCGCGCGAGAGAGAGGAAATGGGCGAAGCGCGCCTCGGCGGGAAGGGGGATCGATTCCGGGGGAGACGCGTCGAGGAGGCCTCGCATCCGGGCGCGAAGCTCGGGCTTCACTTGCCTTCCTCGAGAAGGAGTCGGTATTGTTCCTTGAGGATGATCACGCAGTCGGTCTTGCTCGCCTTCCCGCGGACGATGTCCTCGGCGAGGGCGTGGCAGTTCGGCGCCCCGCAGCAGCCGCAGTCGAGGCCGGGGAGCTCGGCGTAGATGCGTTCCATCTCGGCCATCATCGCGCGCGCCTTGCGGTAGTCCCCGTCAAGGAGGAGGGCGGGCCGCGCGGGAAGGTCGGGGTCTCGGAAGGGCGCCTCGCCCGCGGGGTCGGGGGGCGTCGCGGCGGGCGGGGCCGACGACTCGCGGACTGTCAGGACGTGGCGGGCGAGGGTGGGCGAGGAGGCGACGAGGGGGCCGCCGACGCAGCCTTCGCGGCAGGCCATCAGCTCGAGGAAATCGATGCCGGGAAGCTTTCCGTTCTCGCAGGACTCGAGGACCTGGGCGCAGAGCTCGATCCCGTCGACGGCGAGGTAGCGGAAGGGCGATCCCGCGACCGTCATCGCCGCTTCTCCCTCGCGCCTGCCCCAGGATATCTCGGGGGCGGAGTCCCCGGTCGGGGCGCTCGGCGCGGGCTCGATTCGGTCGGCGCCGTCGTTCTTGAGGGCCGCGATGATCGGGAGGACGACGTCCTTGACGCTGAACACCCCGTCGACGGCGCTCTCGCCGCCCGAAAGGGGGGCTTTCGTCTCCGTGATCTTCCCGGCGCAGGGCGAGATGAAGAAGGCACCGACGCGACTTCCGGCCGGGAGCCGCCTTCGGGCGCGCGACTTCGCGATCCGGGCGGCGAGCTCCATCGGGGCGATCACCGGCTCGACGTGCTCGATGAGGCTCGGGAAGCGTATCTGGATGTACTTGATGATCGTCGGGCAGCTCGACGAGATGACCGGTCGCCGTGCGTCGGGCCGCGCGAGGTAGGCGCGGGTCGCGCGGGCGACGAGCTCGGTCGCCGCGCTCACGGGGAAGACCTCGTCGAAGCCGAGGGAGCGGAGGGCGCGGTGTATCTCGGCGACGGGGGCCGTATCCGGGAACTGCCCGTAAAGGGAGGGGGCGGGTAGGGCGATCTTCCAATCGAAGGGGCTCGCGGGGTCGGCGAGGGACTCGAGCGCGTCGGAGCGCGCCTTCTTCGCGTGGTTCGGGCACCGCCTGATGCATTCCCCGCAGTCGATGCACCGCTCCTCGATGATGAAGGCCTTCCCGTCGCGCACGCGGATAGCCTCTGCCGGGCAGGTCGTCACGCAGACGGTGCAGCCCTTGCACGCGTCCTGGTCGAGGATGACGGAGTGGAAGCGGCTTCCGTCCGCGCTCATTCGGCCCCCGGTATCCTGATTCGCATCGTCACGGTGGTCCCCTTCCCCGGCGCGGTGTCTATCGTGAGCTCGTCCGCGTTCCGCTTCATGTTGGGTAATCCCATCCCCGCGCCGAAACCGAGCTCGCGCACGAGCTCGGGCGCGGTCGAGTATCCGTCCTGCATCGCGAGCTCGAGGTCGGCGATACCCGGCCCCGAGTCGCGCATCACGATGGTGATTTCGTCGTCCCCGATGTCGATGTCCGCCTCGCCGCCGCCGGCGTGGACGACCATGTTGATCTCCGCCTCGTACATGGCGACCGCCGTGCGCTTGACGACGGCGTGCGGTATGCCGAGCCGCTGGAGTATCTTCTTCATCTCGGCCGAGGCGTTCCCCGCGCGGGCGAAGTCGTCGCCGGGGACCGCGAAGTGGTAGTGCATCCCGCCGTTACCCGATGGCCCGCACCCCGCCCTCGCGGACGCCCGCCTCGTAGAGCCGGCCGCACGCGAGGAAGAGCGGAAGCCGCGTCTTGAGGAGGACGATCCCGTTCTCGCGGGCCATCTCGGCCATCTCGTCGGTCGGGGCCTTCCCGCGCACGAAGCACACCGCCTCGATGTCCATGAGGACGGCGGTCCTGATCACCTGTATGTTGATGAGGCCGGTTAACAGGAGTACTCGGTCCTTTACGAAGGCCATCACGTCGCTCATGAGGTCGGCGCCGCAGGCGGAGTTAATGTCGAGTCCGTCCCGCTCGGTGCCGGCCACGATCTCCGCCTCGATCGCCTTCGCAGCGTCTTGTATAGTCATGGGGACAGGATATCATGGGATTTGCCCGGCGTAAAGCGAAGGCTATAGACGGGCCCGCGTCTACAGACGCGATGCGCGTCTATTGACGCGCCCCGCGCTGGCGGATTACGGCGTCCGCGAGGACCAGGGCGGTCATCGCCTCGACGACGGGTACGATTCGGGGGCAGAGACAGACGTCGTGCCTGCCGCGCACCTCGATGTCGACCTCGTTCCCGTCGAGGTCGATCGTCCGCTGGGGAAGGCTAATCGAGGCGACGGGCTTGATCGCGACGTTGAAGGCGATCTCGGCGCCGTTCGAGATGCCGCCGAGGATGCCGCCCGCGTGGTTCGACTCGAAGGATGGCTTCCCGTCGCTCCCGCGGCGCATGGGGTCGTTCCACTGGCTTCCCGTCATCCGGGCGCTCGCGAAGCCCGAGCCGAACTCGATTCCCTTGACGGCCCCGATCGAGAGTATCGCCCCCGCGAGGAGGCCGTCAAGCTTGTCGAAGACTGGCTCGCCGAGCCCGGCGGGAACCCCGCGCGCCCGGCAGGTGACGATGCCGCCGGCGCTGTCCCCGGCCCCCTTAAGCTCGATGATCCGCTTGAGCATCTTCTCGGCCGCGACGGGGTCGCAGGCGCGCAGTTGGTTTGACTCGATGACCGACTCGTCGCAGGTCTCGCAGGCGATGCCTGCGGCCTCGACCGTCCACGCCCGGACCGACGTTCCGAGGGTGGAGAGGAAGGCCTTGGCGATCGCCCCCGCGGCGACGCGCGCGGCGGTCTCTCGGCCGGAGGAACGGCCCCCGCCCCGGTAGTCGCGTATCCCGTACTTGCTGAAATAACCGAAGTCCGCGTGGCCCGGGCGGAATTTGCGGACGATGTCCCCGTAGTCTTCCGAGCGCTGGTTGGTGTTGCGTATAAGGATGGCGAGGGCCGTGCCCGTCGTCTTACCCTCGAAGACCCCGGAGAGGATCTCGCAGGCGTCGGCCTCTTTCCGCGAGGTCATCGCCGGGTTGAGCCTGCCCGAGCGCTCGGTTCCGTCGGAGTCGGCGGGATGAGCGCCCGGGCGCCGGCGGTCGAGGTCCCGCTGGATGATCGCCTCGTCGATCGGGATTCCCGCCGGGCAGCCGTCGACGATAACCCCGAGGGCGGGCCCATGGCTTTCGCCGAAGGTGGTAACCTTGAATGCGTCGCCGAAACTATTTCCCGCCATACGTCCTCCTCGCTCGACGCCGTCGCCGCGCCTCGTACCGAGCATAGCATCCGGGGCGCGGGGGATGCAAGGGCGGCGAAAAGGAGGAAACTTCGCCCCTCATTGGCCGATAATTGAAGCATGAAGAACGTCGCGCCCGTTCAGGTCGTTCTCGGCCTGGCCTTTGCCTGCATCCTCATCCCGGCCGCCGCCCAAGCGCCAGTCGCCCAAGAGGCGCAAAGCGCCTCCAAGGCGCAAAGCGCCTCCGATCTTTCGATCGCCCCCGGCGACGTCCGCATCATCCAAACACCGCGCGGCGGCTATCTCCTTTTCGTGCGGAAGAAACCCGGCATCGGCTCGATCCTGCTAACGGAGACGACCAAGGACCCCGCGCTCAAGGCCGACAACTACGCGTACCGCGCGGGCGAGTACAACCCGATTAACGGCGACGAGAAGCGAATGCTCGACGGCGCCTTCATCCCTCCCGAAAAGAAGATATGGAGCTTGATCGACTCGACGGGCGAGCCTGACCCGGAATTCGGCGAGGCCTTCCGCGTATGGGTTCCCTACGTCATCCTCTATGGCTACGACTGGTCGCGAAAGGGAGAGG
>JAKPSR010000242.1 GCA_029571425.1 Spirochaetota bacterium
GCGGGCTTCTTGGCCACGGCCTTCTTGGCTACGGCCTTCTTAGCGGTCGCCTTCTTGGCAGTGGTCTTCTTGGCCACGGCCTTCTTGGCGGTGGTCTTCTTAGCCACGGCCTTCTTGGCGGTGGTCTTCTTAGCCACGGCCTTCTTGGCGGCGGGCTTCTTGGCCGCGGTCGCCTTCTTGGCGGCGGGCTTCTTGGCTACTGCCGATTTCTTGGCAGCCGTTTTTTTCGCCGCGGGTTTTTTCGCGGCGGGCTTCTTAGCAGAACTAGATACTGTCTTCATGTGATATGCTCCTGTGAAAATCTTTGTTATGATTATATGTCAACCCCTGCTACTGGTCAACAATAAAAAAAAAATGATAGTCTTAACCGCGCAAGAGAGGTGATGGTTACGATGTTTGCGAAACGATTTTCTGAGTTACGTCCCTATGTGCCGGGCGAGCAGCCGAAGGATCGCGCGTATGTGAAGCTCAACGCGAACGAGAATCCGTATCCGCCTGCGCCCGCGGTGCAGCGCGCGATCAGGGATTTCGACGCCTCCGCGCTTCGACTCTATCCAGATCCCGACGCGCGCGAGCTTAGGCGCGCGATCGCGTCGACGCTCGGCGACGAAGTAACCGAGGAGATGGTTTTCGTCGGCAATGGCTCCGACGAGGTGCTCTCGTTCGTCTTTTACACCTTCTTCGACGACGACGCGCCCCTCGTTTTCCCCGAGCATACGTACAGTTTTTACCCCGTTTACGCCGGATACTACGACATTCCGGTCTCTCGCGCACCGCTCGCTCCCGATTATTCCGTCGACGTCGACGCACTTCTCGCGAAAAAGAGCTCCGGCATCATCTTCGCGAACCCCAACGCGCCGACCGGCATCTCGCTTCCGCTCGCCGAGGTGCGGCGTCTTCTCGATTCTTATCCGCGCGATCGCGCGGTAGTCGTCGACGAGGCCTACGTCGATTTCGGCGGTGAAACCGCCATTCCCCTGCTGCGCGAGTACGGGAATCTGGTCATCGTCCGCACTTTCTCAAAGAGTTACTGCTTCGCAGGCGCCCGCCTTGGGTACATCGTCGCGAATCCGGACCTTATTCGCGCCGTATTCACGACAAAAAACTCCTTCAACCACTTCCCCGTCGACGTCCTAACCCAACGCATCGGCATTGCGGCCTGCTCGGAAGCGGGGTATTATACCGAGATCAACAGCCGCATCGCGCGGACGCGCGACTCCTTCGCGGCTTCGCTGTCGGGGGAAGGTTGGAAGGTGCTTCCATCACGCGCGAATTTCGTTTTCGCGCGAAAGCCGGGCGTAAGCGGCCGCGCCGTGTACGAGCGGGCGAAGGCCGCCGGCATCCTCGTTCGCCACTTCGATCAGCCTGGCATATCCGATTTCGTCCGTATTTCCATCGGCACGGACGATGACATGAGGCGCCTTCTGGAGGCGCTGAAGGGGGCGTGGTCATGAAAATTTTGGTGTTTTCCGACGCGCACGGCAACGCCGCGGCCCTTGATGGCCTTGTGGATGAGGCTTCTTCGGCCGATCTCGTCCTGTTCGGCGGCGATTTCGCCGCCGTTGGCGCGCCTGAGACCGGATTACCCGTGCTTGAGCGTCTTCTCTCGCTCAATGATCGTGTGTTCGCCGTCCTCGGGAACTGCGACGACCCCTCGTTTCGCGAGGAGCTCGAGGCACGCGACGCGAGCGTCGAGGCGTCCCTTTCGTATTTTAGTGGGCTCATATTGACGGGATCGGGCGGCGGGAGCCGATTTACCGGCGACACCCCGAACGAGCGGTCAGACGAGGATCTCGTCGCCGATCTTCGGCTTGTAGAGGAAGGATCCGCTGGCGAGGATGGCACGGTGACTGGATGGGAAAACCTCGTCGTGATCGCGCATAACCCGCCGAAGGACACGAACCTCGATCGCATCGTATCCGGCGCCCACGTGGGCTCCCAGCTGATCAGGGCCTTCGTCGAGCGGTATCGCCCCCTTCTCGTCGTATCCGGGCACATCCACGAGTCGTTCGGCGTCGACGAGATTGGCCCTTCGCGGTTGGTGAATCCCGGCTCGATCGCCGAGGGTCGGTACGCGGTGGTAACCCTGTCGGGCGGGGGGAGCGAGCCGTTCCGCGTGGACGGAATCGAGCTTAAGCGGCTTTCGTAGGGCAATGCGGGTCCCGCCGGATGGCGGTGGCCGATGATATACGTTAAGGAGAATAGCGCATGGAACAACTGTTTACGGGCTTTCTGTCAACGAGCGTCCCGGAACTCATCATGATCCTGGTCGGCCTCGTCCTGATCTGGCTCGCGGTTAAGAAGGAGTACGAGCCGATGCTCCTCCTCCCGATCGGATTCGGGGCCATCCTGGTCAACCTTCCCCTCTCGATCGCCTTCGAGCACGAGGGCGTCCCGGGCTTCCTGAAGGTCCTTTTCGACGCCGGGATCAACACCGAGCTCTTTCCGATCCTGATATTCATCGCGGTCGGGGCGATGTGCGACTTCCGGCCCATGTTCAAGAAGCCGGTCATGATGTTCTTCGGCGCGGCCGCCCAGCTCGGGATTTTCCTGACGGTTATCGCGGCGATCGCCCTCGGTAAGGCCTTCCCCTCCCTCGGGTTTGACCTTCCGACCGCCGCCACGATCGGCATCATCGGAGCGGCCGACGGCCCGACCTCGATCTATGTCGCGACGAAATTCGCCCAGAAGCTTCTTGGGCCAATCTCGGTCGCCGCCTACTCCTACATGTCCTTGGTGCCGCTTATCCAGCCCCCGGTCATCCGCGCCCTGACCTCCAAGAAGGAGCGGACGATCAAGATGAAGGTCGCCGACGCGGACATCCCGAAGGCCCTGTGCATCTCCTTCCCGATCGTCGTCACGATCGTCGCGGGTTTCGTCGCCCCGATGAGCGTCCCGCTGATCGGCAGTCTGATGTTCGGCAACCTGATCCGCGAGTGCGGCGTCCTCGAGAAGCTCTCCGTGGCCGCCCAGAACGAGCTTTCGAACCTGGTGACCCTCCTTTTGGGGATCACGATCGGCGCCTCGATGCGCGCCGAGGCCTTCCTGCAGTGGCAAACCCTGGTGATCCTGGCACTCGGGCTCGTCGCCTTCGTCTTCGACACCGCGGGCGGGGTCCTGTTCGCCAAGTTCCTGAACCTTTTCCGCTCCGAGGACAACAAGATCAACCCGATGGTCGGGGCCGCGGGCATTTCCGCCTTCCCGATGAGCGCGCGCGTCGTGCAGAAGATGGCGACCGCCGAGGACGGGAATACCTTCGTGATCATGGAGGCGGTCAGCGCGAACGTCTCGGGCCAGCTTGGGTCGGTAATGGCGGGTGGCATCGTCCTCGCCGTCGTGCCGGTCTTGATGGGATGGGTGTAATATGAACGAATTGATACAGAGCGTGGTGTACGGCGACGACTTCGGGAAGGCGATCTTCCTGATGGTGACGGGGGTTGGCTTCGTCTTCCTCGTCCAGTGCGTTTTCTATATCGTCATAAAGCTGTTTTCTCGATTGTCCTAATCATTCGGTAGAGGCAGGCGTTGACGGGAACGTCGACGCCGTGCCTTTCGCCGAGCTCTATCACCTTCAGCGCGAACATTTCTACCTCGGTCTTGCGACCCGCCTCGACGTCCTGGCACATCGACGTTTTCCCTTCCGGCGAGAGCCCGTCGAGGACCTTCCACACGCTTTCGATATCCCGCTCGCCGAGGAAACACCCTCGCGCTCCCCGACTGAGATGACCTCGCGCATCGCGGAGGCCATGAGCTCGCGAAGCTCGGGGACGAGGGTCGGCGTTTGGACGGGGGCGTAGGGAAGGCGGAGGACGGCCGTCACCTGGTTGAGGCCGACGTTCATCATGAATTTGTACCAAAGTCGGTTTAGCATGTCATCCGGCACGGTGTTGGCGATCCCGTAGTGGTCAAGGACGCGGCAGACGTCGGCCACGCATGCACGCTCCGCGCCCCGGGCAGGCAGGCCTCCGTCGATCCCTGGGCCGCCGCCGAGGTATATCGTTCCGCGCCCGGACCAGGTGATCTCGTTTCCCCGATGGCCGGCGTCGGTGCCGACGATCATGGCGTAGGGGACGCGCTCGGCCCCGAAGGCCCGGGCGAGCTCGTCCTCGCTCGAGATGCCGTTGAGGAGGGAGAGGATGCGCGTGCGCGGCCCGACGTGGCCGCGAAGGTCCTCGATCACCTCGCCGAGGTGATGCCACTTGCAGGCGACGATGACGAGGTCTGGTTCCGATGTGGAGGCCGCGTCGGTGACGGGGAAACGGCAATGTTCGCCGTTGACGACGAAGCCGTCGCGGCGATAGCGCTCGAGCCGCTCGCCGCGCGCGAGAACGGACACAGCGCTCGGGTCCTTTCGAAACACCTGCCACGCGACCATCGCCCCGATCGCCCCAGCGCCCGCCACTAATACCCGGTACCCCTCGCTCGCCATACGCGCGCTCCTTGCCATTCGGTTTTCTATCCCGTATTATAGCGGAAATGAAAGAAGTGACAACGTTTTTGCCGTACCTCGCCCTGGCTCTGATCGCCCTTTCGGTTCCCGTCCTGATCGTGCGCTCGCGCGTCGCCCGCGCCCGCCTTGGCGCGCGCGAGTCGGCCTTGCCGAGCCCGCGTTTCACCCGCCATCTCGCCGTGCTCGCCTGCGCGCCCGTGCTCGCCGGCCTCCTGATCTTTCGCCGCTTCGATCCCCTGACGACCTTCGCGGTATGCGGCGTAGCCGTGCTTGGCTTTTGGATGAGCCTTCGGGAGTTATTGGTGAACGCGATGAGCGGCATTTACGAGAACGGGATCGCGTGGAGCGGGGTAATCCTGCGCTACGCGGACGTCGACGACCTCGTCGAGCCCGACCCCGTGACGCTCGTCTGCCTCTCGGCGAACCGCGCGCAAACAAGGCTCGTCGTCGAGGACGCAGGGGCGATGGACGCGATCTCGCGCGCCATCAGGGAAAAGTCCCCGGCCTTGCGTTAGTGCGGGGCTTTCCCGTATGATGGCCCCATGAAAACCATCGTGATCGGCTCGGGCGGCCGCGAGCACGCCATCGCCTGGGCACTCGCCTCGTCAAAAACCGTCGACGAGGTCGTCTGCATACCCGGAAACGGAGGCACCGCGCGCGAGCGGAAGTGCCGAAACATACCGATCTCGGTGGCCGACGTCGCCTCCGTCGCGGACGCGTGCGCCCGGGAGCTCGCGTGCGATCCCGCCGGATCGCTCGTCGTCGTCGGGCCCGAGGATCCCCTCGCGGCCGGCATATCCGACTTTCTCGCCGAGCGTGGTCTTCGCGTCGTCGGCCCGCGCCGCGCGGGCGCGACCCTCGAGGCGAGCAAGGACGTCGCAAAGCGATTCATGGAAAAATACGGGGTCGCCTGCGCGAAAAGCGAAACCCACGATGATCCCGCCGCGGCGATAGCGGCGATACGCCGCATCGGCGCCCCCGTCGTCGTGAAGGCGGACGGACTCGCGGCCGGGAAGGGGGTCGTCGTCGCCGCCACCGTCGACGAGGCGGTCGCCGCGGTCGAGTCCTTCATGGTTTCCGGCTCGCTCGGCGCCGCCGGCAACCGCGTCGTCGTCGAGGAATACCTCGAGGGCGAGGAGGTCTCGATACTCGCCGCCGTCAGCTCCACCCCAGCCCTCGCCGCGGCCGGGAAGGCCTCGATCAAGCCCTTCGTCAGCGCCCGCGACCATAAGCGACTGCTCGACGGCGCGACAGGGCCGAACACCGGCGGCATGGGGGCGATCGCCCCCGCCGACGGCGTCGACGAGGCGGTGCTCGCGCGCTTCCGCTCGGACATCCTCGAGCCGACCCTCCGGGGCCTCGTTTCCGAGGGCTACGATTACCGCGGTTTCATTTTCTTTGGGTTGATGGTGACCGCGCGGGGCCCGAAGCTTCTCGAGTACAACGTCCGTCTCGGCGATCCCGAGACCCAAGCGGTTCTCCCGCTGATGGATTTCGACTTCGCCGAGCTTTGCCTCGCGATCGAGCGCGGTACCCTCGCGGACTTCCCCCTCTCGTGGAAGCAGGGCTACGCATGCGCCCCGGTCGCGGTCTCGTCCGGCTACCCGGGAAGCTATCCGAAGGGGCTTCCGATCGAAATCGACGCGGAGGCCGTCGCCCGAGCGGGCGCGAAGGTCTTCGTCGCCGGGGCGGTCACCGAGGGAGCGACGGGCCGACTCGTCACCTCGGGCGGGCGCGTGCTCGCCGCGAGCGCCGTCGGGGCGACCGTCGACGAGGCGCGTCGCCGCTCGTATGAGGCACTCGACGCCTGCCGGTTCGAGGGGATGGCCTTTAGGCGGGATATCGGCTTGCCCGGTGCCGCGGTTTCGGGTACACTCGGCTCATGAACGAACGTAATGCGCCGTCGCGCGGTCTTGCGGGGCTTTTCGGCCGCGGCCGCGGACGCGCCTCGGGCGGCAACGCCGACGATGGGAGTGCTATGCTGAAAGGGCGCCATATTATCGAACCAGGGAACCTTTCCCTGCCGGAACTGGACGGGCTATTCGACCTAGCCGAGTCCATCGTCAAAGACCCAGCGCGATATAGCGAAGTGTGTCGGGGTAAGATCCTCGCCACACTTTTTTTTGAGCCGAGCACCCGAACGCGGCTCTCCTTCGAGGCGGCCATGCTCCGCCTCGGCGGCTCGACCCTCGGCTTCGCGGAGCCGGGCGCGAGCTCCACGGCGAAGGGCGAGAGCCTGGCAGACACGATCCGCACGGTGTCGAGCTACGTCGACGTGATCGCGATGCGGAACCCGAAGGAGGGAGCGGCCCACCTCGCGTCCCAATACAGCTCGGTGCCGGTCATCAACGCAGGGGACGGCGGACACCACCACCCGACGCAGACGCTCACCGACCTTTTGACGATCCGCTCGATTAAGGGGCGGTTCGACGGGCTGACGGTCGGGCTCTGCGGCGACCTCAAGTTCGGCCGCACCGTGCATAGCCTCGCGAAGGCGATGTCCCGCTACCCCAACGTCCGGTTCGTCCTCATCAGCCCGCCCGAGCTCGAGATTCCCGACTACATCATCGCGAAGGTCTTCAAGCCCTCGGGCGTGCAGTACACCCAGGTGCGCCGCCTCGAGGAGGCGATCGGGGACCTCGACATACTGTACATGACGCGCGTCCAGAAGGAGCGTTTCTTCAACGAGCAGGACTACGTCAGGCTCAAGGACAGCTACATCCTCGACGCGGAGAAGATGCGCCTCGCCAGGCCCGATCTCTGCGTCCTCCATCCCCTGCCGCGCGTCAACGAGATCGCCCCTGAGGTTGACGCCGACCCGCGCGCCGCCTACTTCGCGCAGGTTCGCTACGGGATGTTCGCGCGGATGGCCCTGATCATGAAGCTCCTCGGGATCGTCGAGGGCGGGGGGAAGAAAGGATGAACGTACAGAAGATCAGGAACGGGCTGGTGATCGACCATATCCGCGCGGGCACGGGCCCCCGCATCTTCAACTGGCTCAAGCTCGATCGCGCGCCCTTCAGCGTCGCCCTCATCATGAACGTACCCTCGGGCCAGCTCGGTAAAAAGGATATCATCAAGATCGATAACGTGATCGACATCGACTACTCCGTGCTCGGGTTCATCGACCCGAACATCACGGTCAACGTCGTCGAGGACGAGCACGTAAGCCGGAAGATAACCTTGAACCTCCCCGAGCGGGTCGAGAACGTGATCCGCTGCCGGAATCCCCGCTGCATCACGAGCGCCGAGCCGGGCATCCCCCACGTCTTCCGCCTCGTGGACCGAAAGCGGGCCGAGTACTCCTGCGAGTACTGCGACGAGCTCTATCGCGCCGGCATCGGTGAGTTCCTGTGAGCGGGATACTGATCCGGGGCGCCAGGCTCGTCGACGCGCGCACCGACGCGCGCGGCTCCCTACTCGCCGAGGACGGTAGGATCGTCGCCGTGCTCGCCGGCGCCGACGGCGAGGCGAGCATCCTGTCCCTCGCGCGAGACCCCGCCTCGGTCGAGACCGTCGACGCGCGGGGCGCCGTCCTGATGCCTTCGTTCATCGACCTTCACGCCCATTTCCGGGATCCCGGCTTCACCCATAAGGAGGATCTTGAATCCGGCTCGCGCGCCGCCGCCGCGGGCGGCTTCGGCACCCTCGTCCTGATGGCGAATACCGATCCGGTTTGCTCTGATCAGGCGGCCGCGGAGCGGAACCGCGCGCGCGTCGCCGAGATCGGCCTCGTCGACGCCTTTCAGGCAGTGAGCCTGACGCGCGATTTTGATGGTCGCGATACCTCGGCCCTCGCCGAGCTAGACCCCGCCGTCGTGCCGGTCGCGAGCGAGGACGGCCGCGAGGTCGCCTCCGCCCGCGTGATGCTCGAGGCGATGGAACGCTGCGCCCAGGCGGGCGTGCTCGTCTCCTGCCACTGCGAGGATCCCGAGCTCGCCCTCGCCGCCAAGCCCCACCGGGAGGCGGCGCTTCGCGCGCTCGCCCTCCGCGGCGACAACCGGTTCGGCGCCCTCGCTGGCTCGGCCGACTTCGAGCCGGTGCGCGCGAGCCTCGACGCCGCCGAGCGCTTACTACGCCTCGCCGAGAATACCATGACCGAGCGTAACCTCGCCCTCGCGGCGGCCGCGGCCTGCCCGACGCATATCGCCCACGTCAGCACCCGCGAGGCGGTCGAGGCGATACGTCGGACGCGGGCGAGGCTCCCGGGCCTCGTGTCCTGCGAGGTGACGCCCCATCACCTCGCCCTGACCTCCCTCGTGCCCGCGATCGTCAACCCGCCCCTCCGCTCGGAGGATGATCGTCAGGCGCTGATCGCGGGCCTTCTTGACGGGACGATCGACGCGATCGCGACCGACCACGCCCCCCACACGGCGGAGGACAAAGCCTCCGGGGCGCCGGGCTTCTCCGGCCTCGAGACCGCCTTCGCCGTCTGCCACTCGGTTCTCGTCAAGACTGGCCGCATGGACCTTCGCCGCCTTTCCGCGCTGATGTCGGAGAACCCGGCCCGGATACTTGGTCTCGCGCGGGGCGCCCTTTCGCCCGGCCTCGACGCGGACTTCGTCCTCGTCGATCCCGACGCGGAATGGACGGTCGAGCCGATGGACGGCAAGCGGTGGCTCTCGCGCGGGAGGAACACCCCCTTCGTCGGGGAGAGGCTGACCGGCCTCGTCCTCGCGACGTATAAGCGCGGGCGCCTGGTGCATTCAAGGCCCCTTTCGTGATAAAATCCCGCCCATGAACACAAACGTCCACGCGATGGCGCGCCTGCAGGCGGCCGCGAGGGAACGGGGCCCGCTCTGCGTCGGGCTCGACACCGATCCCTCCTACCTTCCCCCCGAGATTCTCCGAATGTACGACACCCCCGCCGAGGCCGTACTCGCGTACAACCGCGCCCTGATCCGGGAGACGGCGCCGTCGACGGCGTGCTTCAAGGTCCAGATCGCCTACTACGAGGCGATGGGCCTCGCCGGGCTCCGGGCATACGCAGAGACCGTCAAGGAGGTGCGCGCCGCCGGAATCGTCGCGATCTCCGACGTGAAGCGCGGGGACATCGCCGACACCGCGAAGGCGTACGCGCGCGCCCACTTCGAGGGGGACTTCGAGACGGACATCGTGACGCTGAACCCGTACATGGGATTCGATACCCTTGAGCCCTTCGTCGAGTACGCGGAGAAAAAGGGGAAAGGAGCCTTCGTCCTTCTCCGGACCTCGAATCCCGGGATGCGCGACATCGAGTGGCTCGAGCTGGCCTCGGGCGGCGGACGTCGCGTGCTCGACGCGGTGGGCGATGGGCTCGCGGCGATCGGCAAGCGCCTGCGGCAGGGCTCCGGCTCAAGCGCCGGTTGTTCCCCGTTCGGCGCCGTCGTGGGATGCACGGAGGAAACAGAAGCGCGCGCACTCCGCGACCGCTACCCCGATACCTTCTTCCTGATTCCCGGCTACGGCGCGCAGGGAGGCGCCGCCCGCGTCGCGGCGACCCTTCTTGACCGCGCGGGCGGGACGGTTAACTCCTCGCGCGGCATCCTGACCGCGTGGAAGAAGGACGAGACCCTCGATATCCGCGCGCGATCGGGATCCCTTACCCTCGACGACATCGTGGCCTCCGCCGCGCGCGCCGCCTTCGCCGCGAAGGCCGAGCTCCTCGCCGCCAAGAAGGCCCTGCATGGCTGAGTGCGCCGACGCCTACCCGCGCTTCGCGGGCGCCGTCCCCGTGCTCTCGAATAGGGAGATCGCCGCCGAGGTCTTCGAGCTTGCCGTCGGGCGAGCGTCGATCGACGGCGTCTCGGGCGATCGAGTCGACGCCCTGGTCCCGTCCCCGGTGCCCGGCCAATTCTTCATGCTTCGCGCGCGCCCTTCGGGCGTGCTTCTCGGCCGTCCGATCAGCGTCTACGCGCACGACGATCGATCGATCAGCTTTCTGATCCTTCGAAAGGGTAGGGGAACCGCCGAGCTCGCGGACCTTCGCCCAGGCGACTCCGTCGACGTGGTTGGCCCGATCGGCAACCGATTCGCCCTTCCCTCAGAACTCGATGGAATCCCCGCCGATGCCCGCGTCGCCGTAGTCGGCGGAGGGATCGGCGTCGCGCCGGTCGCCGGCTTCGCGACGACCTTGCCCGCTGGCTCCTTCGATTTCTACGCGTCCTTCCGCTCTCGCCCCTACGGCCTCGATGCCGTCGAGGGCAGGGCTCGACGATTCGTCATCACCACCGAGGACGGCTCCACCGGGACGAAGGGAATGCTCCCCGCCGTCTTCGACGCTTCCCAATACGACCTTGTCTACGCCTGCGGCCCGACCCCGATGCTAAAGTACGTTAAGGACGCGTGCGCGTCCGCCGGCTGTCGCGCCTACCTGAGCCTCGAGCGGCACATGGCCTGCGGCGCCGGCGCCTGCCTCGGCTGCACGATCAGGACGACAGACGGAAACCGGCGCTGCTGCGTCGATGGGCCGGTCTTCGACGCGCGGGAGGTGATTCTATGAGCGATCTTTCCGTGTCGGTCGCGGGAGTCGCGTTCCGGAACCCGGTCATCGCGGCCTCGGGAACCTTTGGGTACGGGACCGAGTACTCGCGCGTCGTCGACGTGCCACGCCTCGGCGGGATTTGCTCCAAAGGCCTAACCCTCGAGCCGAAGCCGGGAAACGCGGGGCAGAGGCTACTCGAGACGGCGTCCGGCTTGATCAACTCGATCGGGCTCGAGAACCCGGGCATACCGCACTTCATTGAGAACGAGCTTCCCACGATGCTCGCGCTCGGGCCCGTCGTCATCGCCAACCTCTCGGGCTCGACTCTCGAGACATACGTCGAGGGCGCGCGCCTTCTTGACGCCACGGCGGTGCCGATGATCGAGCTCAATATCTCCTGCCCGAACGTGAAGGCCGGCGGGATGGCCTGGGGGCTCGACTGCGACGCCGCCGCGACCGTGACCGCGGCCGTGCGCCGCGCGACTCGGAAGCCGCTGATGGTGAAGCTTTCGCCCAACGCGCCCCACCTCGTCGAGGTCGCGCGCGCCGTCGTCGGCGCTGGGGCCGACGCGCTCAGCCTGGTAAACACGTTTCAGGCCTTCGCGGTCGACATTGAGCGCGGGAAGCCGGTCTTCGACAACGTGACCGCCGGCCTCGCGGGTCCCGCGATCAAGCCGATCGCCCTTCGCATGGTGCGCGACGTCGCCCTCGGCGTGCCCGAGTGCGATCCCGATCGCGACCCCGAGCTCGGTGGGACCAAGCCCTTCGTGCCGATCGTGGGGCTCGGCGGCATCGCGAGTTGGCGGGACGCCGTCGAGTTCGTCATGGCCGGCGCGACAGCCGTCCAGGTCGGGACCTCGACCTTCGCGAACCCGAAGGCAATGGAGAAGATCGTCGACGGGATCGCGGCCTTCATGGACCGCAAGGGATACCGCCGCGTGTCGGATATGCGCGCTATCGCGCTGGGGTAATCGGCCGCGAGAGAAATTCCGCGAAGAGCGCGTCTGGCTTGTCGGATACCCCGTAGTGGCCGGTTAGCACGAGCGAGAGGCCCTTCAGCGACGCGAGGCGGTAGACCGACTCGTTCGCCCGCGCCTGATCCATCGTGAAGAACTCGTTGAACGGATCGATCCTCCCGTCCTGTATCGCGAAGGCGTCGCCCGTGAAGAGGTACTTCCCGTCGACGATATACGCCGCCGAGCCGGGCGTGTGCCCCGGCGCCTCGACGATCTGCACGCGCCTGCCGTCGACCAATACCGCCTCGCCGTCCGAGAGCCAGACCGGCTCGACAGCAAGGGAATTCTTGAAGACGAAGGCGCGGTTGACCTTACCGGTCGCGATGTCCTTCTCGCGCTCCGAGACGAAGACCTTCGCGTTCGGGAACAGGGTGACGCCCCGCGCGTGATCCGAGTCCGAGTGCGTAAGGAACACCGCGCGAACGAGCGAAGGGTCGAAGCCTATGGCCGCGAATTCCTTGCGGGAATGCCCGGGGTCCCCGCCCGAGTCTATGGCGATCCATCCCGACGGGGTTTTGACGAGATAGTAGTTGACGATGCGGTTCCATATCGCGACGATCTCGGCGTTCACCGCGCTCGTCGGGATAAGCTCGAATCGCGCGTATTCCTTCTTCATTCGCCGATCGACCGCGACGGACGCTATCAGCGCGACGACGATGATTACGATCGCGATCCTTCCGATGATCCTCAATGGGTTCCTGTTCATGGGGGAATTATATACCCTTTCCGGTTTCCGCGCGATTTGATAGGATGGCCCATGTGCGTACTCGGGGAGCTCGCTGCCTTCGGCACTTCCGTCTCGTGGACGGTCGGCGCCCTCGTCATGGAAAGCGCCGTGCGCCGGGTTGGCGTCATGGCCGTGAACGTCTTCAAGGTGAGCTTCGGCATCGTCTACCTCTGCCTGCTCGCCTTTGCCCTCTCAGGTAGGCCTTTCCCCTTAGACGTCTCGTTTGGCTCGTGGGGGCTCCTTTCGCTTTCATCCCTTTTCGGTTTCGTGATTGGGGACTACTTCCTTTTTACCGCCTACGCCCTCGTCGGCTCGCGCATCGCCATGCTTCTTATGTCGTCGTCGGTTCCGCTGACGGCGCTCGGCGCCTATCTTCTTTTCGGCGAGACCCTTGGGCCCTGGTCCGCGCTCGGTATGGCCCTGAGCGTCGCCGGGATCGGCCTGACCGTCGCCTCGGGCGGGGGCTCGGCCGGCGAGCGACGTTCGCGCCTGCGCAGTGCCGAGGCCTCGGTGGCCTACGTTAAGGGGGTCGTCTTCGGCCTTCTTTCCGGGCTCTGCATGGCGATCGCGACCCTCTTCACCAAGAAGGGCGCCGCCGGCGTCGATCCCCTCGCCGCCACGCAAATACGCATACTCTGCGCCCTCGTCGGCTTCCTCGCCTTTTCCTGCCTTACCGGAAAGTCGCGCGAGGTGACCGCGGCCCTCCGTGACCGGCGGGCCATGATACTCATGGCCCTTGGCGGGGTCTTCGGTCCCTTCGTCGGCGTCGGGCTTCTCCTCTTCGCCATCCAAAACGCCGGGGCGGGCATCGTGTCGACCTTAAGCTCCTTCGCCCCGGTGCTGATCATCCCCCCGTCGATCCTCATTTATAAGCGAAGGGTTGCCCTGGGCGAGATGCTGGGGGCAGCGATCGCCGTCGCCGGGCTCGCGATTCTCTTTATCTAGCCGCGTTACCGCGCGTATGGTATTATTAGTTTCCGGAGGAAGCAAATTATGAAGAAATCGGCCGTGCATTGGATCGACCTTAGGACGAACCCGACCATGACGATCTTGAAGAAGCTCGACCGGCTGCTTCGCGCGGCTGGGGCCGCCGACCTCGACCTTGCCGAGAAGTACACGGCGCTGAAGATCCACCTCGGGGAGCCGGGAAACATGGCGACAATCCGGTCGCCCTACGTCGCCGTCGTCAGCTCCCTCGTCCGCGAGCTCGGCGGGAAGCCCTTCCTTACCGACGCGAATACCCTTTACTCGGGCCGCCGGCATAACGCGTATGACCACCTGCGCGCCGGCTACGCGAACGGTTATTCCTACGACGCGACCGGTTGCGACATCGTCATCGCCGACGGGCTTAAGGGGAACGACTACGTCGATGTCCCCGTCGTCGGGGGAATCCACTGCGCCTTCGCCCGGATCGGCTCGGCGGTCGCCGAGGCCGACGCGGTCATCTCCCTTAATCACTTTAAAGGCCACGAACTTACCGGCTTCGGCGGCGCGCTGAAAAACCTCGGGATGGGGGCGGCGAGCCGTTCCGGGAAGAAATTCCTCCACGAGGTGTCGCATCCGACCATCCATCGCGAGAACTGCACCGGCTGCGGGCTCTGCGTGAAGAACTGCGCCTCGAAGGCCATCGTCCTTGACGGGGAGCGGAAGGCGGTAATCGACCACGACCTCTGCGTGGGTTGCTGCCAGTGCGTCGCCGTCTGCCAGTTTTCGGCCGCGCGAGCGAGCGAGGGTTCGGCGAGCAGGGTGTGCAGCGAGCGGATCGCCGAGTATACCGAGGCTATCCTACGCGGCAAGCCGCACTTCCACGTCAACTTCGTGATGAACGTGTCGCCGAATTGCGATTGCTGGGCGAATAACGACGCTCCCGTCGTCGCCGACATCGGGATATTCGCGAGCGCGGACCCCGTCGCCCTCGACCAAGCCTGCGTCGACGCGGTCAACGCCGCCCCGGCGATCGCGGGCACGGCCCTGACCGACCGGGCCTACGGAGGCGTTGGGGAGAAATTCGGCCATATTCATCCTGATACCGATTGGTCCTTCGGGCTCGATCATGCCGTTCGCCTTGGCTTGGGTAGCCGGGAATACGAGCTGGTGAAAGTACAGGGTTAGCCAATCCTGACATTCTGACAAAATATACGTTTTTGTTGCAACCTCGCCGGAATTCCTGTGTCTAAGACAAAAAGGTTCCAGCGAGGTTTTTATGTTCCTACACGAATTCTGCGGCCGCGAGTATGAGTCCTACGAGGACCTCAAGAAGAATTTTAAAATCAACGTTCCCGATGGGTTTAATTTCGCCTTCGACGTGGTGGATCGCTACGCGCGCGAAGAGCCGGGGAAAGAAGCCCTGGTATGGTGCGACGATGCGGGTGATTCCCGGCGATTCAGCTTCGCCGACCTCTCCGAGGCGTCGAACCGGGCGGCGAATTACCTTGTTTCCCTCGGGATCGGGAAGGGCGACACCGTCATGCTGATCCTGAAGCGGCGGTATGAGTTTTGGTTCCTCCTTCTTGCCCTCCACAAGATCGGGGCGATCGCCGTGCCGGCGACCAACCTTCTGACCCAAAAGGACATCGAGTACCGAAACGGCGCCGCCGGTATCAAGGCGATCGTGACCGTCGCGGATTCGGTCGTGCAGGATCGGGTAGACGCGGCGATGGCCGCTTCGTCGACCGTGCGCCGCCGCATTACCATCGGCGCCGACCGTCCCGGTTGGGAGAGCTTTCCCGCCGGCTTCTCCGCCGCTTCGCCCTCGTTCCCTCGGCCCGCGGGCGACAAGGCGACCAAAAATCGGGACATCTCCCTCCTTTATTTCACCTCCGGCACTACCGGCTATCCCAAGATGGTCCAGCACGACTTTACCTACCCGCTCGGGCATATCGTGACCGCCCGATACTGGCAAAACGTCGCCGACGGCGGGCTCCACCTGACTCTTTCCGAGACCGGCTGGGCGAAGGCGATGTGGGGAAAGATCTACGGCCAGTGGCTGGCCGGATGCGCCGTCTTCACCTACGACATGGACACCTTCGTGCCGGGGAAATTTCTCGAGAAGATGGCCGACTATAAGGTTACCTCGTTTTGCGCCCCGCCGACCGTCTATCGGTACCTAATCCGGGAGAACCTCGAGAAATACGATCTCTCAAGCCTTCGCTACTGCACCATCGCCGGCGAGCCGCTGAATCCGGAGGTCTACAACCGCTTTCTCGAGAAGACCGGGATTAAGCTCTTCGAGGGCTATGGGCAGACCGAGCTGACCCTGACGATCGGCACCTTCCCCTGGATGGAGCCGCGCCCCGGCTCGATGGGAAAACCCGCGCCCGGCTATGATATCGACGTCGTCCGCGCGGACGGCTCCTCCTGCGAGCCGGGAGAGGTCGGCGAGATCGTGATCCGCATCGAGAACGGCAAGCCTTTCGGGATGTTCGCCGGTTATTACCGCGACGACGAGCTGACGAAGCAAGTCTTCGCGGGCGGGGTGTACCACACCGGCGATACCGCCCAGCGCGACGAGGATGGGTATTTCTGGTTCGTCGGCCGCACCGACGACATGATCAAGAGTTCCGGCTATCGCATCGGCCCCTTCGAGGTCGAGAGCGCCCTACTGACCCACCCCGCCGTCCTTGAGTGCGCGGTGACCGGCGTGCCCGACAAGGACCGCGGACAGCTCGTGAAAGCCTCCGTCGTCCTCGTGAAGGGTCAGGAAGCGAGCCAAGCCCTATCGCGCGAGCTCCAGGAGCACGTAAAACGGGTAACCGCCCCCTACAAGGCACCCCGCATCATCGATTTCGTCCCTGAGCTCCCGAAAACGATTAGCGGGAAGATTCGGCGCGTCGAGATCCGCGAAGGAGACGGGGCCTAATCCACTGCGCGGGCGGCGTAGATCGCCGCCCGCTGTCCCGCGTCAACTTTACATTTTGCGTATTACTGTTATAATTCTTCCATGGTATACCTCGTCGCCCCTTGCGCGATCGGGGCCGAAAAGGTCCTTGCAAACGAATTGAAACAACTCGGCTTCGCTCCCTCGGGCTCCGCCGTCGGCCGGGTGCGCTTCTCGGCGACCCCGACCGACGCGCGCGGCGACTCCGACGCGGGCACCCGCGTTCTTTCCAGCCTTGATGGCGCCGACTTAGCGGCCCTGTATCGGGCGAACCTTCGCCTACGGACCGCCGACCGAGTCTACCTCGAGGCCGCCCGCTTTCCCGCCCCCGACTTCGATGCCCTATTCGAGGGCGTCCGTTCCGTGCCCTGGGAGCATCTCTTCCCGAAAACCGTTCGCGTCCTGGTCGATAAGGTTCGTACTCACTCGAGCGCGCTTTCTTCCGAGCGGGCTATCCAGGGTGTCGCGCATAAGGCGATGTACGAGCGGCTCGGGTCGGCGTGGAGGATGACCACCTTACCTGAGTCCGGTATCGTGGCTACTGTCCGCGTCTATCTTGAGCGAAACGAGGCGAGCGTCCTTCTTGACCTTTCCGGCGAGCCCCTGCACCGCCGCGGGTACCGCACGGCCGGCGGCGCGGCCCCGATCCGGGAGACCCTTGCCGCCGTCCTTATCCAACTTGCCGCGTGGCGGCGAAAGACCCCGCTTCACGACGCCTTCGTCGGCTCGGGCACGATCCCGATCGAGGCGACCCTCTACGCCCACGACATCGCCCCCGGGCTTGGCAGGTCCTTCGCGCTTGAAAGTCTCTCTTTCTTCGCCGGCGATGCGGGCCGAGCGGCGCGCGAGGCCGAGCGGCGCGCGGCGACCGAGGCGATCCGAACCGATTGCCTGGTGCGGATAACGGGGAGCGACCGCGACGGCGCCTGCGTCGAGGCGGCCCGCGCCAACGCCGAGCGCGCCTGCGCCATCGCCGGGCGGGCCTTGCAGGAGGCGGGAAGCGACCGCCGCATCCCGCGTCCGGATTTTACCCAGGCGAGTTTCGAGGAGCTTTCGGCTCCCTATCCGGAGGGACTGCTCCTCTCGAACCCGCCCTACGGCGAGCGGCTTGGCGACGCGGCGAGCGCCCTCGACCTGTACCGTTCGATGCGCGCGCTGTGGACGAACTTTCCCGGCTGGATGATGGGCTTCATCACCAGCCACGAGGGCTTCGAGGACGCGGTGGGTCGCCGCGCGACGAAGCGGAAACCCCTGAAGGGGGGCAATCTCGACACGACCTTTTACCTATACGCTGAGGAGGCACACTGATGGCAATAGTCGTAGAGCACGAAAAGCGGCGATTCGAGATCCTTCAACGGGCCCTCGACGTTTTCACCGAGGAGGGCTACGAGGACGCGACCTTCCAAAAGATCGCCGACCGCTGCGGCATCACGCGCACGACGCTCTACCTCTATTTCAAGAACAAGAGGGAGATCTTCGTCTGGAGCATCAAGCAGCTGACGATAAGCGTGGAAAAGAACCTGCGCGAGATGATCGAGTCGCCGGGCCTTACCTACGCCGATCGACTCGTTCGCGTGATGCACGCGATCATCGACCGCTGCACGGAAAACCGCAAGCTCTTCAACGTTATCCTTACCTACCTCCTTCAGGCGCAAAAGACCGGGAAGGACCCCGATTCCCGGGTTAAGCGACGCACCATCCGCCTCAGGCACCTCCTTTCGCAGATCATCATCACCGGGATTAACGCCGGGGAATTTCGCCATGTTAACGTGAAGCAGGCGAACGAGATGCTCTATGGCCTTATCGAGTCGACGATCTATCGGATCGCCATCCTCGACCATCCAGAGGCCGACGACATGAAGGAAGCGGTGGCTCTTGCCGTTCAGAGCCTGGTTATTCATACTTCCGACGAGGGCTGACCGGGTTCGGTTCCATTTCGACATTCTACTTGACTTTTGTCATAAAAACCGTACAATGCCAGTACGTCGAGGTTTGTTTTGACGAATTGACGTCGGCTGTCACAATGGAGGATACCATGCCTGTTTTCGTATTCCCCGGCCAAGGCGCCCAATTCCCCGGAATGGGGATGGATCTCTACGAAGCCGATTCGGACGGAACGATGGGCGTTCGCGCCCTTTTTAGCCTCGCTTCCGACATTTTGGGAAAGGATATCGCGAGCCTCTTAACGGCCGATGAGGAAACCCTGAAACGCACGGACGTCAGCCAGGTGGCGATTACGGTCGCTTCCCTCGCCGCCGTCCGCGCCCTCGCTGCCAAGGGGATTACGCCCGCCGCCTGCGCTGGTTTCAGCCTCGGCGAGTACCCGGCCCTCGCGACCGCCGGGGTCATCTCGGAGGCCGACGCGATCAAGCTGACGATCGAGCGCGGCCGAATCATGCAGGAAGCCGCGACCGCCCTCCAAGAGGCGGCGCGCGCCGCCTCGGCAGACCCCGAGGCGAACGTCGCCCCCGGAATGGCCGCCGTCATCGGCCTTCCCGCCGAGAAGGTCGACGCCGTAATCGCCGCGCTCGTCTCCTCCGGCCAAGTCGCCGAGGGAACGCTTTTCGCCGCGAACTACAATAGTCCTTTGCAGACGGTCGTCTCTGGCACCGCCAGCGCCCTCGACCGCGCCGAGCCTGCCTTCAAGGAAGCGGGCGCGCGCCGCGCGCTTAGGCTCAAGGTCGCCGGTCCCTTTCATTCGCCGCTGATGGCCGGCGCCGGCGCCGCGTTCTCTCGCGTCCTCGAGCCGGTTTCCTTCGCTTCTCCGGCGATTGCCCTTTTCTCGAACGTTACAGGCGCGCGTATTACCTCGGGTTCCGAGGCGAAGTCATGCGCCGTTGAGCACATATCCCGCCCCGTCCGCTGGACGGAGGAAGAAGCCGCGATCGCGGCCCTGATGGGCGACCTCGGGATCGCCGACCTCGTTGAGGTCGGTCCCGGCCGGGTGCTCACCGGGCTCTGGGGGGACTCCAAGCTCCCCGGCGCCTGCAAACCCTATGCTGACGTCCTTTCGGGCGCCGTGGAGTGATCATGTTATTGCAGGGAAAAACGGCCCTTATTACCGGGGCGAGCAGGGGGATCGGCAAGGAGATCGCCCGACGGTTTATCGAGGAAGGGGCTTCCGTTTGGGGGCTCGCGACCAAACCGTCCGCGGGCGCGCAGGAGCTCGCCGCCTTCGCCGCCGAGCGCGGCGTCGCCTTTCACGAGGTCGTCGCCGACATCTCGGACCCCGAGTCGGTCAAGGCCGCCGTATCCGCGGCCCTCTCGGAAAGCGGTGGCTTCTCGGTGTTGGTAAACAACGCCGGGATTACCCGCGATGGGCTTTCCTTCCGGATGAAGCTCGAGGATTGGGAGCAGGTCCTTCGCGTCAACCTGACCGGAACCTTCCTCGTTACCCAGGTCGTCTCCAGCGACATGATAAAGAAGCGCGCGGGCTCGATCATCAACCTGACGAGCATCGTCGGCGTCCGGGGCCAAGCCGGCCAGGTGAACTACGCGGCGAGCAAGGCGGGGCTCATCGGCTACACGAAGAGCCTGGCGAAAGAGGTCGCCGGTCGCGGGGTACGCGTCAACGCGATCGCCCCGGGCTACATCGCGACCGAGATGACGGACGCTATCAGCGAGGAGGCCCGCGCGGTCTGGCTCGAGCAGATACCGATGAAGCGCGCGGGAAGCGTGGCCGACGTCGCGAACGTCGCCTGCTTCCTAGCGTCGGACCTTTCTGAGTATATAACCGCCCAGGTAATCGGGGTGGACGGAGGTATGGGAGCATGAGTAGGCGCGTAGTCGTTACGGGACTCGGGGCGGTGACCCCGATCGGCAACACGGTGGACGAGACCTGGGCGAGCGTGCGCGCCGGCAAATGCGGCGTCGCCCCGATCACCCTTTTCGACGCCACGAACTTCGCGGTGAAGATCGCCGCCGAGGTCAAGGACTTCGACGTGACCAAGTGGGTCGACCGCAAGGAAGCGCGGAAGATGGCCCGCTTCACCCAATTCGTCGCCGCCGCCGCCGCCCAGGCCATCGCCGACGCCGGGTACACGAAGGAAACCATCTCGTCGGAGAAGGCGGGCATCCTGATCGGTAACGGGATCGGCGGCTTCGAGATTCTCGAGGCGGGGATGAAGAAGTACTTCGAGGCGGGCAACGCCCGCATCCCGCCGCTGACCATACCGATGATGATCGCGAACGAGGGGGCGGGTAACGTCAGCATGATGTACGGCATCCAGGGCCCGTCATGGACCTTAGCTACGGCCTGCGCCTCGGGCACCGACGCGCTTGGCGCCGCCCTTGACCTCGTGCGCTCCGGCCGCGTCGACGTCTGCGTCTCCGGCGGGACCGAGGCCGCGATCACCGGCTTCGGGATCGGGAGCTTCACCATCCTGCAGACCCTCGCCACTTCCTTCAACGATCGACCCGAGAAAGCGAGCCGTCCCTTCGACCGCGATCGAGAGGGCTTCATCATGGGCGAAGGCTCGGGCGTCCTCATCCTGGAGGAGCTCGAGCACGCGCTCGCGCGGGGCGCGCGCATCTACGCCGAGTTCGCCGGATACGGCGCCTCGAGCGACGCCTACCACATCACGAGCCCGAATCCCGACGGCTCGGGCGGCGCGCTCGCGATCACCCGCGCGCTCGAGGACGCGGGCGTTCGCCCCGAGGACGTCCAGTACTACAACGCGCACGGAACCTCGACCCCGGTTAACGACCCCGCCGAGACCCTGATGATCAAGCGCGCCTTCGGCGACCACGCGAAGAAGATGAAGATCTCGAGCACGAAGAGCATGACCGGCCACTGCGTCGGCGCCGCCGGCGCGATCGAGGCGATCATATCGATTAAGGCGATCAACGACGGCTTCTACCCGCCGACGATCAACCTGGAGAACCAGGACTACGAGCACGGCTGCGACCTCGACTACGTGCCGAACGTCGGCGTCGAGGGGAAGATCGACTGCGTCGCGTCCGGATCGCTCGGGTTCGGCGGCCACAACGGCGTCGTCGTGATGAAGAGGTTCGTCAAATGAGCGGCGCGACGGTGAACCTTTCCGACGCCGCCGCGCGCGCCGAGGCTCGGCGCGGGATCGAGACCCTGCTGCCGCACCGCGATCCCTTCCTCTTCGTCGACGCGATCGATTCGACCGACGAGAAGGGAGTGATCGCCCGCCACGTATTCGGCGCGGGAGAGTTTTTCTTTAAGGGACACTTCCCCGAGTACCCGGTCGTCCCCGGCGTCATCCTCGTCGAGACGATGGCCCAGGCGGGCGGCGCGGGCCTCCGAAAGCGGGGGATCATGGGCGACGACGCCCTCTTCTTCCTCGCCTCCGTCGACAAGGTGAAGTTCCGCAGGCAGGTTCGGCCGGGCGACGAGGTGAGGCTCGAGATCGAGAACCTCCGCGTGTCCGGAAAGATGATTAAGCAGGCCGGCAAGGCCTTCGTCGGCGACGAGCTGTGCGCCGAGGCCGAGTGGCTCTGCCTCGTCGGCGGAAAGGGAGACCTCTGAAGATGACCGTGAAACCGATGATCCGCAGCAATATCTGCATCAACGCCCATCCCGCCGGGTGCGCCCGCGAGGTGGAAAACCAAATCGAATACGTCCGCTCGAAGACAGCCTCGCGCGGCGGACCTAAGGCCCCGTGCAAGGCCGCGCTCGTGCTCGGGTGCTCGACCGGCTAC
>JAKPSR010000285.1 GCA_029571425.1 Spirochaetota bacterium
ACGTTATTCCCGTTGGCTTTCGCCGTGGTCAGGTAGTCGAGAACCCGGCGCGGCTCCACGGTCCGGTAGTCGATGACCCCTTCCGACTTGATGTGGCGCTCGTGGCTGGTGGCAAGCTGGAATTGGCCGCGGGCGTTCTCCTCGGAATCGAGGGCGCGCTTTAGCTCCGTCTCGAAATTCACCTGGGTGCGCTTGAAATTGGGCACGCCCTCGTTGGCGAGGTTATTCGCCGAGACGCTGTACCGGAGGGCGCTGACGTCCATCGCGCGGTGTAAAAGGTCGGTCGTTTTGGTAAAACTATTCATTCTCCACTCCCACCCACAGTATCGGCCCTCCCCAGGGCTCGGTTTACCCTTTTTTCTATAGAATGTACCGCGACAGGTCCTGGTCCTGAACCACGTCCTTGAGCCGCTCGTCGACGTACTCGCGGGTAATCTCGATGCTCTGCCCGCCCATCTCGCTCGCGTTGAAGGATATGTCCTCCAACAGGGCCTCCATGATCGTATGAAGGCGGCGCGCGCCGATGTTTTCCATCCGGGAATTCACCTCGGCCGCGAGGAAACTCATTCGCTCGATGGCCTCGTCCGAGAAGGAGATATTCACCCCCTCGGTCGCGAGGAGCTCCGCGTACTGGCGAGTCAGGGCGTTCTTGGGCTCGAGCAGGATGCGCCGGAAGTCCTCGGCGTGCAGGGACTCAAGCTCGACGCGGAGGGGAAAGCGGCCCTGAAGCTCCGGAATCAGGTCACTGGGCTTCGAGACGTTAAAGGCCCCCGCCGCGATAAAGAGAATGTGGGTGGTGTCGACCACTCCGAGCTTCGTCGTAACCTTCGAGCCCTCGACGATCGGGAGGATATCCCGCTGGACGCCCTCGCGGGAGACGTCCTGCCCCCCGGCCCGCTCGCCGCGGCTCGCGATCTTGTCGATCTCGTCGATGAACACGATGCCGAGCTCCTCGACGCGGCGACGGGCCTCTTCGACGGTCTTCTCGTGGTCGACGAGTTTGTCGAGTTGCTCGGCGATGATGATGCCCCGCGCGTCGCGAACGGTCGCCTGTTTTCGCTTCGGGCGTCCGCCCGCGATCATGTTGGTTATGTTGGCTACGCTCATCTCGAGGTCCTCGAGGTTCGAGGCGCCGGCGAAAACCTCGAACGAGGGCGGCCCCTGCCGCTGCACCTGCACCTCGACGACTCGGTCCTCGAGCTTCCCCTCGCGGAGCATGGCGCGGAACTTCTCCCGCGTGGACGCGGGTCCTTCCCCGCCCGAGTCCGCCTGTCCCGGAATCGCGGGGCCTGTAATCGCGGGCGCGGCGTCACCGGGAACGGCCGACGGGCCCCGACCAGACGCGGGGTTTCGCTCGCGCGTGCCGGGAAGAAGGAGGTCAAGGAGGATTTCCTCGGCCCGACGCTCGGCCTCGCCGCGGAGCCCCGCCTGCGTTTCCGACTTTACCATCGCGTAGCCGACCGCCATAAGGTCGCGTATCATCGACTCGACGTCGCGCCCGACGTACCCGACCTCCGTGTACTTCGTCGCCTCGACCTTGAGGAAGGGCGCGCCCGAGAGCTTGGCGAGGCGACGGGCGATCTCGGTCTTCCCCACGCCGGTGGGGCCGATCATCAGGATGTTCTTCGGTGCGATGTCCTCACGGATCTCCGGAGCCAGCTTTATCCGCCTGCTTCGGTTCCTGAGCGCGATGGCGACGGCGCGCTTCGCCCGCTGTTGGCCGATGATGTAACGATCAAGCTCGGCGACGATGGCCTTCGGGGTAAGCGCTTCGAGTTCCTTCATCAGTTCAAAGCTCCTCGACGTAGATATGGTCGTTGGTGTAGATGCAAATGCGTGAGGCGATCTCCAGGCTCTTTTGCGCGATCTCGAGCGCCGAAAGCTCGGTCGACCCGAGGTACGCGAGGGCCGCGGAGAGCGCGTAGTTCCCGCCGGAGCCGATCGCGAGCGCGTCGTCCGCGGGCTCGATGACGTCGCCCGTCCCCGAGATCAATAGGGTCTTCTCGGCGTCAGCGACGAGAAGGAGGGCCTGCAGGTTGCGGAGCGCCTTGTCGGTGCGCCAATCCTTGGCGAGCTCGACCGCGGCGCGCGTCAGGTCGCCCGAGTATTCCTTAACCTTCATCTCGAACTTCTCGAAAAGGGTGAAGGCGTCGGCGGTCGCCCCCGCGAAGCCCGTGAGGATCTTCCCGTCGTATATCTTGCGGACCTTTCGGGCGTTCGGCTTCATTACCGTCTCGCCCATCGTGACCTGCCCGTCCCCGGCCATCGCGACCTTGCCGTCGCGCCTAACCGCGATAACCGTCGTGCTCCTGATTTTCGCGTCCTTCATGCTCGCTCCTTCATCCGTGCGGGTGGGCTTGGTGATACGTTCGCCTAAGCCCTTCCTCGCTCACGTGGGTGTACCGTTGCGTCGTCGATATGCTGGAATGCCCGAGAAGCTCCTGCACCACGCGCACGTCGGCGCCGCGCGACACGAGGGTCGTGGCGAAGCTGTGCCTGAGCGCGTGCGGGGACACGGGTTTCCCCGTCGCGCGGGAGTGCCGATCGACGAGGTACTGGATGCCGCGCACGGAAAGGGGCTCCCCGCGCCGGCTCAGGAAAAGCGCGTCGCGGCGGGGCGGGCGGTCGCGCCTGCGCGCGAGGGCCGATGACCGCTCGGCGAGCCAGGCGGCGAGGGCGGCGCGCGCGGCTTTCGCGAAGAACACCCGGCGCTCCTTCCCGCCCTTGCCGCGCACCACGGCCGACGAAAGGTCGCGCGCGAGGTCAGGAAGGTCGAGGGCGGCGAGCTCGGACACGCGGCAGCCGGAGGAATACAGGGCGGCGAGCAGGGCCTCGTCGCGCGCGGGCCAGGGGGCGTTCGTGCGCATTGGTTCGGCGCACAGCTCGTCGGCTTCCTCGGCGTAGAGGAAGGCGGGGACGCGGACTGGCTGGCGGAGGTTCCGCACGGCGGCGGCAGGATTGCTTTCGCTAAGCCCGAAATGGGCGGCGTAGCGGTAAAACCCGCGCACGGAAGCGAGGGCGCGATTCACGCTCGCCGGCGCGTAGCCGCGCGCGCCGAGGTCGGCGACGAAGAGGCGAACGTCAGAAACGTCGGCTGCGAGGGGATCTCCTTTTAGGAAGGCGTCGAAAAGCTCGAGGTCGCGACGGTACCCCTCAGCGGTGCGCGGCGACAGGGATCGGACGCCCGCTAGGTAGGCGAGGTAGTCCTCGAGCCTTTGGTTCATTCGTCCCCGTCCCCCTCACCGTCGGCCGCCGGGTCGGGCACGTCCTCTTGGGTGTGCAGGTAGTCGCACTCGGGGTTGATGCAGGACTTGAACGGGCCATTTTTCTTGTCGTACTTCTCGACGAGAAAATGGCCGCACTTCGGGCACGAGGCGTTAATCGGCTTGAAATGGCTGATGAAGTCGCACTCGGGGTAGTTCGTGCATCCGTAGAATTCCTTACCGCGTCCCTTCGTCCGCCGCGCGACGATCTCGCCGTCGCAGCCAGGGCGCGGGCATTTGGCGAGCGGGATCGAGCGGGTGTTCCGGCACTCGGGGAATCCCGAGCAGGCGAGGAAAAAGCCGAACCGACCGAGCTTCTTGAGCATCGGCTTCCCGCAGAGCTCGCAGACGTAGTCCGTGCTCTCGTCGAGCCGGCCCTTCATACTGTCGAGGTTCGCCATCACCTCATCCACTCGCGTCTTGAAGGGCGAGTAGAACTCGCCGATCATCTCGGGCCACTGGATCCTGCTCTCCTCAACCTCGTCGAGCTTCCCCTCGACCGAGGCGGTGAAATTCACGTCGACGACGGCGGGAAAGTGCTCGACCAGGATGTCGTTGATCATCCGGCCGAGTTGGGTGGGCACGAGCTGCTTATTGGAGCGGGTAACGTAATAGCGGTCAAGGAGGACGGAAATGATCGGTGCGTAGGTCGACGGGCGGCCGATGCCCTTCTCCTCGAGGGTCTTGACGATCGAGGCGTCGGTGAACCGCGAGGGTCCCTGGGTAAAGTGCTGCTCGGGGCGGAAGGCGCGGCAGTCGAGGGACTCGCCGACCTTCATCTCGGGCAGCGGGGTCTCCTTCTCTTCCTTCGACATCAAGGTCTTGATGACCTTGTAGAAGCCCTTCTCGAAGACGCGCGTCGCCGAGACGCGGAAGATGGCGTCGCCCGACTTAATGTCGATGCTGGCCGTCCGGCTCTTCGCGCTGTTCATCTGGCTCGAGACGAAGCGCTCCCAGATGATCGAGTAGAGGCGAAGCTGGTCGCGGGTCAGGTGCTCCTTAAGGTAGTCGGGGGTGTAGGAGACGTACGTCGGGCGGATCGCCTCGTGGGCGTCCTGCGCCTTTTTCTCTACCGAGTACTCGACGGGCTCGCTCGGCAGGTCGGCCGGGTACTTTTCCCCGATCCACTTCCGCACCTCGTCGAGGGCGACCGTCGAGATGCGGACGGAGTCCGTTCGCATGTAGGTGATAAGACCGACGCGGGTGGATCCGACGTTGACGCCCTCGTAGAGCTGCTGGGCGATCTGCATCGTCTTCTTCGACGTGAAGCCGAGGCGGTTCGCCGCCATCTGCTGGAGCTTGGAGGTGGTGAACGGCGCCTTGGGGCGGATGGTCTTCTCGGTCGTCTTGATGTCGGCGACCTCGCAGGGCTTTCCCTCGATCTCGTCGATGATCCGGCGCACGGCCTGCTCGTCGCCGAGCTCGGGCTTCGCGTCCCGGTATTGGACGAGCTGCGCGGAGAACTCACTCCGCCCCTTCTTGAAGTCGGCGTCGAGGGTCCAGTATTCGTCCGGGATGAAGGACTCGACCTCTCGCTCGCGCTCGCAGATGAGCCTAAGGGCGACGCTCTGCACGCGCCCGGCGGAAAGGCCGTTCTTCACCTTCTTCCAGAGGAGGGGCGAGAGGTTATACCCGACGAGTCGGTCGAGGACGCGGCGGGCCTTCTGCGCGTTGACCTTCGCCTCGTCGATCTCCATGGGGTTCTGCACCGAGTCCTTGATCGCCTGCGGGGTGATCTCGTTGAACACGATGCGGTGGATGGGCACTGGGTACTTCGAGTTGATCGAGTTGCGCAGGTGGAAGGCGATCGCCTCTCCCTCGCGGTCGTTATCACTCGCGAGAAGGACTTCCTTCGCCTTCTTCGCGTCCATCTGCAGTTCCTTGAGGAGCTTCGCGCGGCCGCGGACGGTGATGTACTCTGGCTGGAAGTTATCTTCCACGTTGATCGCGATGCGCGATTTCGGCAGGTCTATCAAGTGGCCCATCGACGCCTTAACGACGTATCCGGAACCAAGATACTTCTCGATGGTCTTCGCCTTGGCAGGCGACTCGACGATCACCAGTATGGGTTTCTTCTCGGGCTTTTTCTTCGCGGCCTTCGTCGTCGCTTGCTTCGTCGGCATCAGTCGTACTCTCCTATGCGTTCATCTCGTTTTCAAAATCGAGGGCCAGCTGCCGTCCGCGGCGCGCGCCCTTCGGCCATCGCCCGGCCACGCGCCGTTCCGCGCAGTACCAGTCGGCGACCACCTCGCGGGCCGATTTGACCGCGCGGGCGCCCGACTCGGCGAGCGAGCGCGTCCCGGCCGCTCGGGTAGACCCGAGGCAGTCGGCCCCCACGTAGAGGTCCCTACCCTCGTCAAGGGCGAAGCTCGCCGTTATCAGGGCGCCTGAACGCTCAGGTGCCTCGACGACCACGACTGACCGTGCGAGTCCGGCGATAAGCCGGTTCCTCGCGGGAAAGCGCCAGGCGAGGGGCTCGGCGCCGGGAGGGTACTCGCTTAGGACGCATCCTCCGCCGTCGAGCAAGCGCTCGGCGAGCCGAGCGTTGCACCTCGGGTATACCCGGTCGGGACCCGACGCGATAACGGCGACCGAACGCGCGAGCGCGTCGACGTTTCCCCGGTGGGCCGCGGCGTCTATGCCCCGCGCGAGACCGGACACGACGGCGATGCCTGCTTCCCCAAATTCACGGCCGAGCCGATACGCGAGTTCCGCTCCCGTGCCCGTTGGCATCCGCGTGCCAACGATGGCGACGGCCCCTTGCTCTGGATCGGGCAAATCGCCGCGCCAAAACACGACAAAGGGCGGATCGTAGATCTCTCGAAGGGCCGGGGGATAGTCCGCGTTCTCTATCGAAGTCCAGCCAATCCCGTATCGCGAGAGCGCGGCGATGTCCCGGTCGACTGATCGCTCGATATCGTCCGGGTCCCAAGACCGCGCGCGAATCCGCCTACCCACTATCGCGCAAATATCTTCAATAGAAAGTAGCCTAAGCCCTTTGATATTGTCAAGATTTTTGAGCAAAATCCCCTTTTCGCGCGCCGAAAGGAAGGTAACGCGGGCAACGGCGAGAAAAAGCTCAGTTTCCCGCATACGCCCGATCCAGGACGGTTTTTTTGTTTTCCTCGGCCTCTTTTCGCCGTTTTTCGTCCTTAGAGATGGAAAGTACCCGATCATAGAGGGCGACGGCGGCGTCGTACTCGCCTACGGAGTAATACGCCCGCGCGAGCACGAACATCCCGTCGAGGTGCCGCTTCTCGATCTCGAGCAGGCGCTCAAGATACGGAATTGCCTCGGCGGGGCGATTGAGCTCGAACACGTACAGCACGGCGAGGCCGTACAGGGCGCGCGCGTAGCCTGGCTCAAGCTCAAGGGCCCGGCGGTACGAGGACTCGGCGAGATCGAAATACCTGCGACGGGTAAGCTCGTCGCCCGTCGCCTCGAAGTCGAGCGATGCCTTGGCGACGTAACCGGCGCACACGCCGACGTAGTAGTACAGGTTTTGGTTCGTCGGGTAGTACTCGATCGCAGTGCGGAAGGTCTCGAGGGCCTTTTTATACATACCGTTGTCGAGGTAGCGGGTCCCCAGTATCTTGTACCAGATGCCGATTCGGACGTCCGCGTTAAGGACGTCCTCGATCCTGAGCTGGTATTTGCCGATCGCGTCGTTGAGTTCCTCGATCGTCGTCGGACTGTCGACGCCTTCCTCGAGGGCCTGCATGCGTCTGACGTACTTCGCGCTCGGGCCGCATGACGCGAGCGAGGCAAAAAGAACGGCGCACGCCATCGCGCGGCGCAAGGCGCGCGCAAAATCCCGTATACTTATTTCACGCATGGCGACCCCCTCCTTTCGTATCGCCCGAGGGAACGGGCTCTGGCCGATAGCGGTCGAAGCAGTCCGCGTGATAGAGCTGAAGCGCCTCGTCCTCGACGTGCGTGTAAATCTGCGTGGTCGATATGTCCGAATGGCCAAGGAGATCCTGCACCGAGCGAAGGTCGGCACCTCCCGCGAGGAGGTGGGTAGCGAAGGAATGCCTGAGGGTGTGTATCTTCGCCGTCACGCCGGAGCGCGCCTCGATTTCCTGAAAGCGCTTCCATATTCCCTTGCGAGAGAGTCGACCACCCCGGTTGTTGACGAATAACGCGCGCGACAGGCGGGAGCCTAACAACTCTAGACGGGGACCTGCGAGGTAATCCTCGAGCGCGGACTTCGCCCGTTCCCCGAAGGGAACCATCCGTTCCTTATCACCCTTTCCCTTGACCAAGACGCTCAAACGGCCAAGGTGCACGTCCTCGAGGGAAAGCCCGACCGCCTCGCTGACGCGGAGGCCACAGGAATAGATAAGCTCGAAGAGCGCGCGATCGCGCATCCCATTCGGCGTCGAGACGTCTATCGATGAAAGGAAAAGATCGACCTCTTCCGGGCTCAGGACGCGGGGTAGGTGCCGCTCGCGCCGGGGGCTATCGAGCCGCTCGGCCGGGTTGTCGTCTCGCTCGCGCTCGGTGACGAGGTAGCGAAAGAAGGATTTCAGCGCGGCGATGTCCTTGGCGATCGTGCGCCCGGTCACGCCGCTCGACGAGCGCGAGAGCACGAAGGCGACGCAATCGTCCGTCGTCGCGGCGACGCTCCGGCGGCCCGAGCGCGAGAGCCACGCCTCGAAGGCGCGGATCACACCCGCGTAGGTCTCGGCGGTCAGGCGCGAGCGCGCCTCGCCCGCGACGAGGAATGCCTGAAAGCCCGCGACGGACACCGGCATCGCCTTACCCCTGCTGGGACTTCAGCTGCTGCATCCTGACGACGGTGGGCGTCTCGAGGTCGTCGCCGGGAGACGGGGGAATGACGGGCTTTATCGACGGCGTCCCGCTCCTCGTCCCGAGGCCGGTAACCGTCTTCTGCGACCGCTCGTTCCACTGCTTCCACTCGGTCCCGGTCATGAAGTCACCGCCGTCCGCGACGTGCGCGCGGTCCGCGCGGTGGCTCGCCGCCCCCCTTTCGAGCGACGTGGCGTAGCCCGAGGAGGTAAAGCCGGTCGCGATCACGGTGACGCTGACCTTGTCGCCGAGGGCATTATCGGTTGCCGTCCCGTAGATGATCAAGGCGTCCGGGTCGGCGTTCGCGGTGACAATCTTTACGATCTCCTCGACCTCGAGCAGGGTCATGTCCTCGTTTCCGGTGACGTTGATGAGTATGTGGTTCGCGCCCTCGATGTGCGAGTCCTCGAGGAGGGGGTTGTTGATCGCGTTCGTCGCGGCGTCCACGGCGCGGTTATCGCCCTCGCCCGTCCCGATCCCCATCAGGGCGTCGCCCTGCCCCTCCATCGTCGTCTTCACGTCCGCGAAGTCGATATTGATGATGCCGGGGTGCGTGATGAGGTCGGAGATCCCCTGGACCGCCTGGCGAAGGACGTCGTCGGCCATGATGAACGCCTGCTTGATCGGGGTACGGCGGTCGACGAGCTTAAGGAGGTGCTGGTTCGGGATGACGATCAGGGTATCGACCGCCTCGCGAAGCTTGGCGAGGCCTTCGTCCGCGAGGCGCT
>JAKPSR010000297.1 GCA_029571425.1 Spirochaetota bacterium
TATACCTACCGGTAGGTATAGAGAATCGCTATCCGTCAACTTTCGCCATCCTCGAATAGCTCGAGTTCCGGCTTTTCGTCGGCCTCGGTCGGCTGGTTCATCAGGATTTGGATCTTGCCTTCGATCTTGTCGATGTCCTTCTCGAGTGACTTCGAAAGCTTGATGCCCTCCTCGAACAAGGCGAGCGCGTCCTCAAGTGAAAGATCGGGATCCTTGATGGAATCGCTCAATTCCTCAAGCCGCTCGAGCCGTTCCTCAAACTTTTTCATCGGGCACCTCCGCCCTCGCGTAGTACCCGCCGCCGGCGGGTTGTATGTGGAGACGTCCGCCGGGAATCACGTCCCGGGCGGAGCGAACGATCGTGCCGGTATCGGCGTTTCGGACAATGGAGAAGCCGCGCTCGAGGATTGCGCGCGGGTCGGCCCCGCGAAGTTTCTCGGCGAGGACGGCGACGCGGCGGCGGGCATCGACGGCCCGGTCGCGCAAACCAGCGATTAGGGCCTCTTTCGCGTCGTCGAAGCGAAGGAGGAGGGGCTGTTCGACGCGGCGAAAGCGGAGCTCGAGGGAGTCTGGCGCGAAGGCTTGCATCATAAGGCGAATCCGCTCGACGCGGGATTCGATACCGGACCTGATACCGTCGGCCGCGTACTCGAGCCGGGCGAGGAGGTCCTCGCGGAGGGGACTCACGAGTTCGGCCGCGGCCGAGGGCGTCGGAGCGCGGAGATCGGCGGCGAAGTCCGCGAGGGACCAGTCAATCTCGTGCCCGACGGCGCTGATGACCGGTATCGACGATCCGGCTATCGCCCGAACCACGGCCTCGTCGGAGAAGGGGAGGAGGTCCTCGAGCGAGCCGCCGCCCCGGGCGACGATGATCACGTCGCTCATCCGATATCGGTTCGCCGTCTCGATTTGCCGGACGATGGCCGGAGGCGCCTCGGTTCCTTGGACGGGCGAGGGGAGGACGGTTACCGATATCCCGGGGTTTCTCCTTCGAATAATCTGTAGGATGTCGCGGATCGCCGCCCCCGTCGGGCTCGTGACGACGGCGACGCGCTCGGGGTAGGACGGGATCGGCCGTTTACGGGCTTCGTCGAAGAGGCCTTCGGCCGCAAGGCGGCGCTTCCGCTCCTCGAGGAGGCGAAGGATATCACCAGAGCCGGACTCCTCCATCGATTCGATGATGATCTGGTATGCGCCGCGTGCTTCGTAGACCGATATGGACCCGGTCGCCCGCACGAGAAGTCCGTCCTTTGGGGTAAACGAAAGGAATCGGCTCTTCCCTCGGAACATAACGGCCGAGATCGCGCTCGTTGCGTCCTTCAAGGTGAAATAGAGGTGGCCGGCGCTGGAGGGCCGGAAGTTTGATATCTCGCCCTCGAGGACGACCGAGGGGAAGGCGCCTTCGAGTATTTCCTTTATGAGCGAGGTAATCTCGGCTATCTTGAGGGGCGTCGGGGCGTCCATGGGGGAACGGTACCACGATCCGGGAGATTTCTCAAGCTGACCTTCCAGA
>JAKPSR010000310.1 GCA_029571425.1 Spirochaetota bacterium
ACCTTCGAGACATCACGGAGTGGGTCCGCTCCGACCGCTGGCAGAGCAAGATTAACCCCGCTGCCCTCGCGCTCTTTTCGTGTGAGGGGAAGGTATACGGGTTCCCGCACGACCTCGGCGCGGTCGGCTTTTGGTACAACAGCGAGATACTGAGAGCGGCAGGTTACGAGTCGTTCCCGCGCGAATGGCCCGCCTTCGTCTCCATGCTGGACCGGCTAAAAGCGCGTGGCGTTACCCCGGTCGCGCTCGGCATCGCCGACCGGTGGCCGGTGATGTACTACTGGGTATACCTCGCGATGCGCCTCGGCGGGGCGGACCTGTTTCCCGAGATCCTCGCTGGCCGGCGCGGCTTCAACGATCCGGCGATGGCGAAGGCGGGGCACATGATGCGCGATCTCTACCTCCGGGGATACTTCTCGCCGACGGGCATCGGCGACGATTTCATGAGCCAGTCGAGGCAGATGGGCGACGGGGAATGCGCCATGCAGCTGATGGGCCAATGGGCGCTCGCCGTGCAGGCACAGTCTTCGGAGCGGAAGGACGCGCTCGCGTCCGTCATGCGCTTCGCGCCCTTCCCCTCGGTGCCCGGCGGCAAGGGCGGCATCAACGACGCGATGGGCGGGGGAAATGGATTCGTGATCGGCAGTAAGGCTCCCGACGAGGCGATCGAGCTTCTCGAGTACTTCACGCGGGCCGAGAACCTTCAGCGCTACTTCGACGCGTTTCCCGCCGTCCCGACCGTCGAGGCGGTGCGCATCTCGTCTCCCGGGCTCCGGATGGTCAAGGACTACCTTTCGGGAATGGAGAACTACTGCCTCTACCCAGACCAGCTCTTCCCGCTCGCGATCGGCACCGCGATCAACGAGATGTCCGCCCGCGTTATCCTCGGCGAGATCACCCCGGAGGCGGCGTGCGTCTCGCTTCAGGCGACTTGGGAGCAGGCGAGGGACGCGCGCTAGGCCGGCGATGGGCCGTCGAGCGGGACGCGGGCAACGGCGCGGAATCCCGGGTATCCGTTCGAGAACGAGACGGTGCCCCCGAGCTTGTGCGTAATAAGGGATACCACGATAGGAAGCCCGAGGCCCATGTGGTACCTCCCCCGCGCGGTCGTGACGAAGGGCTCGGCGATTCGGTCGATGATCTCGTCGGGCGCGCCCTTCCCGTCGTCCTCGTATCGGAGCACGAGCTCATCGCCCTCGACGCCGATGGATACGCGGGCTTCCCGCGCCTCGCCGTGCTCCCTACTGTTGTCCATCAATTGCGAGAGTATTTGGTTCAGGTCGTCTGCGCGTACCTGCGGGTCTGCCTCGCCCAATCGCGAGACGCGTACCCGCAGGGGAGGGAATCCCGCCGCGAGGCGGGGTAGTTCCTCTGCGAGGTAGGCGGAAAGGGGAACGGGCGCGGACCCGCCCTCGGCGTTGACGCTCGATAGTCGCTTAAAGGTCTCGATCTGGAAGCGCATCTGGTCGAGGTTAACCCGCGCGAGCGCGAGTCCCTCGAGGCTCTCGCCCATCGCGCGGTCGAACCCGTCGCGCGAGAGCCCGCCCGCCCGTGCCCCGGCGCGAAGGTCGGCGACCTTCGCCTCGACGTGGCTCGTCGCGCCGAGGCAGTTCCCGAGCGGGGTGTTAAGCTCGTGCGCGAGGCCGGCGACCATCTCGAAGAGCGAGCGCTGGAACCTCGCGTTTTGCAGGAATCCCTGCACCTC
>JAKPSR010000327.1 GCA_029571425.1 Spirochaetota bacterium
CCTTCGCGCGGAGGGACTGATCCCTGCCGATAGCCCGACGCTCATCCCGACGAAAATAACCGACGAGGTTCGCGCAGCCATCGCCGCGCGGAATCCCGACGCGATGGCGTGCTTCGCCTACGGCAAGATATTCGGGCCCAAGACCCTCGCCCTTTTCCCGCGCGGGGCCCTCAACGTCCATCCCTCGCTCCTTCCGCGCTGGCGCGGCCCATCGCCGGTTCCCGCCGCCATCCTCGCGCGCGACCCGAAAACAGGGGTGACCGTTCAGCGCATGGCCCTCGAGATGGACGCCGGGGACATCCTCGCGCGCGAGTTCATTCTCCTCGACGGGACGGAGACCGCCGAAAGCCTCCTCGAGCGCGCGGCCGAGATTGGCGCGCGTCTCCTCGCCGATTGCCTTGACCTCGTCGAGGCTGGTCGCGACGTGGGCGAGCCCCAGCGCCATGAGGACGCGACCTACTGCGGCGTCCTCGCGAAGGAAGACGGCGAGATCGATTGGTCGCTCCCCGCGCCGGAGATCGACGCGCGCATACGCGCGTACCACCCGTGGCCCGGGGCCTTCACCCGCTCAGGCGACTCGGTCCTCATGATCCTCGGCGCGCGCCCATACGCGGGCACGCCGCCCGCTAGCGGCGCGGTGAACGACGGCGCGGTCGCGCCCCCCGGGACCGTACTCGGTTCCGAAAAGGGCGCCGGCATCCTCGTCCAAACCGGCTCCGGCGTCCTCGCGCTGACGCGCCTTCAATGGCGAACGAAGCAGCCACTCGACTGGAAATCATTCCTCAACGGCACGCGGTCCTTCGTCGGGACCGCCCTCGGCCCATACAATCCCACACGACAAGGACAATGAGTATGCGATTCAACATCCCGGACATTACCATCGACTTCGACGCGCTCGCCCAAAAGCTCCGCGAGAACAGCAGAACGGTGATATTCAGCTCGGCCGCGGTCGTCGCCCTTACCGCCGTCGCCTGCGTCGTCGTATTCCTGATGTCGCTGAAGGGCACCGAGCAGGTCATGGTCCCCGACGTCGTGGGGAAGGACCTCTCGATCGCCATGCTCGAGATGCAGGCGAAGGAACTGTTCCCGAAGATACAGCTCCGCTACTCGGAGAACCCGAACGACCGTGGCGTGATCCTCGAGCAGGGTCCCGTCGCGGGGTCGATCGTCAAGGCGGGGCGCCGCATCAACCTCGTGGTGAGCCGCGGCGTCATCGTCGATCGCGTCGAGAACTTCGTCGGGCAGAACCTCGACGACGTGAAGATCCACCTACAGACGCTGTTCACCTCGACCTCGAAGCCGCTGATCTCGATCAAGGATCCGCCGAAGTACCGTTTCGCCTCCGATCCCGCCGGCACGATTCTCGAGCAAAACCCGCCGCCCGACACCGCCGTCTCCGGGCCAATGGAGGTCGAGCTCGTCGTCAGCCGAGGACCCGAGAACCAGAAGGTGCAGGTGCCCGCCCTCTCCGGGCTCTCGATCCCCGAGGCGCTTTCCCTGATGGGCCGCGGGCAAACCGTGTTCGACTTCACCTCGCGCGCCCCCGAGGGAAAGGAGGTGGCCGGCACGGTCGTATCGCAGATGCCTGCCGGTGGGGCCTCGGTACCCGCATTCTCGAGGGTCGCCGCCGTTGTCGCCTGCCCGGTCAACCCAACCGACGGGCGCGTCTACGGCATCTTCCGCGAGACGCTGCCGTCCTATCCCTACCCCTTCCAGGTTAAGCTCGAGGCCATAACCCCGAAGGGCGATCGCTACGAGCTCATCTCGATGAAGCACCCCGGCGGCGAGTTCACCGTCCCATACGCCGTGAGCGAGGGGACCGTCCTCTCGCTTACCATCCTCAACAAAGAAGTAAGCACAGTCGAGGTCCGCGCGCGCGAGGGCGATTCCGAGTGAAAACGAAGGTCTGCCTCTGCCTGACGGCGCGAACGCTCAAGGAAGACCTCGCCCTCGTAGAGGCGTACCGGCCCTGGATCGACGTCGCCGAGCTCCGCGCCGACTGCCTCGCCCCCGACGAGCGGCTCTCGATACGCCGCTTCCCCGAGATGTCAGGCATCCCGACTATCCTGACGATACGCCGCCAGTCGGACGGCGGCGAGTTCGTCGAGGGAGAAGGATCGCGCACCGTCATGCTTGCCCGCGGCCTCGCCTTCGCCGACACCGACCACCGCAAAAACTTCGCCTACGTCGACCTTGAGGAGGACATCCAGGTCCCAAGCATCGAGGAGGCCGCCCGTGCCTTCGGCACCCGGATCATCAGGAGCGTCCACGACATGACGGGCCCGATCGAGAACCTGCGCGCGCGCGTCCAGCGGCTCCGTCGCACCAAGGACGAGATCGCGAAGGTCGCCTTCATGCCGCGCAACCTCTCCGACGTGACCCGCCTCTTCCGCGAGGCGAAGGACTGCTCGGGCGAGGAGTATATACTGATCGCGATGGGGCCGTACGGCCTGCCAACGCGCGTTCTCGCCCCGATCATCGGCTCGTCGATCACCTTCACCTCGAGCGAGGACGCGATCAAGCGCTCATCCAACCCACTCGGGCAGCTCGACCCGATCACGCTGTCCGAGGTTTATCGTGTCCGATCGATCGGGGAACGCACCCGCGTGTTCGGCGTCACCGGGAACCCGCTGAGCGCGACCTCGAGCCCGCTGATACATAACCAGGGATACCGGCGGCAGGGAATCGACGCGGTGTATCTTCCCATCAAGGCGGAGACGGTCGAGGAAGCGATCGAGTTCGCCGAGGAAGTCGGGATCACCGGCCTCTCGGTGACGTTCCCCTTCAAGGAGACCGTGCTCCCCCACCTTTCGCAGATATCGGCCGAGACGGGCGAAATCGGCGCGTGCAACACGATCGTGAAGCAGGGGGACGCGTGGAACGGGTACAACACCGACGCGCCCGGGTTCACGCGCGCGCTGCTCGATTTCCTCGGGCGAAAGGACCTTGCCGGCATGCGAGTCGCCATTATCGGCGCGGGAGGGGCGGCGAAGGCCGTCGCCCACGCAGTGAAGACCCTCAGGGGAAAGGCGTGCGTCTTTAACCGCACGCCGGAAAAAGCGCGCGAACTCGCCGAGGCCTATAACTTCAAATGGGCCGCCCTCGACGCGGGAAACCGCATCCTCCTCGACTCCTACTCCGACCTCATCATCCAGACCACCAACGTCGGGATGTCGCCGAACGTCGACGACGACCCGATCGACTTCTACGTCTTCGGCGGACACGAGGCCGTCTACGACGTGATATACCATCCCGAGCGGACGAAACTTCTTCGCCGGGCGCAGAAGGCCGGCTGCCGGGTGTGCAACGGCTACACCATGCTGCAGCGCCAGGCGTATCTACAATACGAACTTTTCACCGGGGTACCTTATGCCGAATGAGAAACCGTCGAAGGACGAACTAAAGCGGATCGTCGCGCGCGCGGCGATCGACGACCTTTTCGCCAGCGGGCTCATCGCGGGCGGGACGCGGATCGGACTCGGCACGGGCTCGACCGCGATGCCGGCCGTCGAGCGCGTCGGCGAGCTCGTGCGAGAGGGCAAGCTTCCCGGCCTCCGCGCGGTCGCGACGAGCTTCCAGACGCGCGCCGCCTGCGAGGAACTCGGGATACCGGTCCTCTCGATGAACGCGCGCGAGGTTACGGGATCGCTCGATATCGCCATCGACGGGGCCGACGAGATCGACGGGAAGAAGCGGCTCATCAAGGGCGGCGGCGCGGCGCTCCTCCTGGAGAAGATCGTCGCCTACAACGCGGCGCGCTTCGTGATCATCGCGGACGAGTCGAAGGTCGTCGACACGCTCGGCACCGGGTTCCGGCTGCCGGTCGAGATCGTTCCCGAGGCCCGGCTCGCCGTCGAGGCGGCGCTCCGCCGACTCGGCGCCGAGAGCGTCCTCCGCGAGGGCGTGCGCAAGGCAGGGCCCGTCGTCACCGACAACGGGAACCACATCCTCGATTGCCTCTGGCAGGCGCCGGTCGACCCCGCGCGGATGGAGGCCGAGATCAACGCCATCGTGGGCGTCGTGGAGAACGGCTTCTTCGCGAGGGTAACGCCGACGGTCTACGTCGCGCGCGCGGACGGCTCGGTGGAAAAAAGATAAGGTAAAAGCCGGCGAGTGCCGGGCGGCGATTTGCCTAACGGCCCATCAACCGGTTGAGTATCGGGTCTTTCTGCCGCCAGTTGCGGTTCACCTTAACCTGAAGGTCAAGGTGGATTCGGTACGGAAATATCCTGTTCAAGTCCGCGAGCGCCTCGGTCCTGATCTTCTTGATCAGGGCGGCGCCCTTCCCGATCACCATGCCTTTTTGGCTCTCGCGCTCGACGACGAGGAAGGCGCGCGCCCAGAGTTCCTTCCCCCCCTTTCGCATCTCCAAATCAGCGACCTCGACGTAGACGGCGTGCGGTATCTCCTCGCGCGTGTTGAGGATGGCCTTCTCCCGGATCACCTCAGCGATGCGGAAGTCGACGTCCTGGTCGGTGTAAAACTCCTCCGGGTAAAGCCTCTCGCCCACGGGGACGAGGTCAAGAAGGCAGGTGAGCAGCGGGTCGAGACCTTCGTCCTTCGCGGCAGATATCTCGAAGACGCGGTCGCGCGGGAGGGAGGGCAGTCGCTTCTCGAGAAAGAGCTTGATCAAGCCGGGCCGGGCCTCGGGAAGATCCACCTTGTTGATCCCGACGACGAGGCGGCCGACGGCGGGCTCGAGGAGGCGCGTGATCGTTTCCTCCTCGCTTCCCGGCTCGCGCGACGCGTCGACGAGGTAGAGCACGACGTCTGACTCGGGAAGGCGGTCATGCGCGATCGACTTAAGGCGAAGATTAAGCTTCTTGTCCGAGTCGTGGTAGCCGGGGGTGTCGACGAAGACGAGCTGACCCCGTTCCGCGTTGACGATGCCGCGAATCGCGTTTCGCGTGGTCTGCGGGACCGGGGAGACGATCGAGATTTTCTCGCCGGCCGCGGCGTTCAGGAAGGTTGACTTTCCCGCCGAGGGACGGCCGATGATGGCGACGACGCCGCATCGGGTGGGGGTTACGGGCGACTCGCTCACGGCGCCTTCACGATGGACTCGACGAGGGCAAGGGCCTTCGTCGGGCAGCTGCGGACGCACTCCCCGCAGGAGTCGCAAACGGCGTAATCCACGACGGGGATACCGTCGACGAGCTTGATGCATTGCTTGGGGCAGACCTTCTCGCACTTCCCGCACTTGATGCACCCGACCTTGCAGTCCTTGATGACCTGCGCTTTTCGCGGGTTTCTGTTCGAGCAGAGGGTGATCGCGCCCGTTCGCGCGACGGGCGCGCGGGTAAGTATGCGCTGGGGGCACGCGGCGACGCAGAGCCCACAACCGGTGCATTTCGCGTAATCGACGTGCGGGATGCCGTCCTCTCGGACGTGGATCGCGTCGAAGGGGCAGGCGACCTCGCAGTCGCCGAAGCCGATGCACCCGTAATCGCACAGCTTCGTCCCGTTAACCGAGAGCTTCGCGGCGCGACAGGTGCGCACCCCGTTGTACGAAGCCTTAAGAGGGGCGCGGTCAAGCGTCCCCTGACAAAGGAGCACGGCGACCTGGGTCTCGGCCGAGGCGGAGACGCCCATGATTCGGGCGACCTCTCGCGCGACGGCCGCGCCGCCGACGGTGCACGCGTTCGCCGGCGCCTCGCCCGAGGCGATCGCGGCAGCGAGCCCGTCGCAGCCGGGATACCCGCAGGCCCCGCAGTTCGCGCCCGGAAGCGCGGCGCGCACCTCGTCGACCTTCGGGTCGACGGCGACCTTGAACACCTTCTTGAACACGCCAAGAAGGAAGCCGAGAAGCCCGGCGAGGGCGAAGGACACGGCGAGGGTGTACAGGATAGTTTGCATGGCGAGCCCCCTTACTTTATCAGCCCGGCGAAACCGCCGAAGGACATGGCGAGCAGGGCCGCCGCGACGAAGAGGATCGGCGTGCCCTTCAGGAAGGCCGGTATCGGGGCGATCTTCACGCGCTCGCGAATCCCGGCAAGCAGGAGAAGGGATATCGCGAAGCCCGACGCGACCCCGACCGCGTAGGTCAGGGACTCGACGAAGCTATAGCCCTTCGCTATCACGTCGAAGGTAACGGCGAGAATGGCGCAGTTGGTGGTGATCAGGGTGAGGTAGACGCCCATCGAGCTGTAGAGGGCCGGCGCCGCCTTCTTGAGGTAGAACTCGACAAGCTGCACGAGGCTCGCGATCACCAGGATGAACGTAAGTATCTGCAGGAACTCGAGCTTAAGCGGCACGAGGACGAAGACGTACAGCGGATAAGTCGCCGCGGTCGCGAGCACGGTGACAAACATCACCGCCGCGCTCATCCCGAGCGATTTCTTCACGTCGGTCGACATCCCGATGAACGGACAAAGGGCGATGAAGCGCATGAGGACGACGTTCTCGATCAACATCGCCGTGAGGAAGATCTTCAGTAGGCCGCTCATCTCGAGCCCTCCTTACCGTAGAAAGCGCCCTTGAGGGCGAAGCCGACCGCAATGAGAAGGCCGAACACGAGGAAGCCCCCGGCCGACTGGGAGAAAAAGCCAACGGCGTAGGCCTCGGGGAATATCTCGTTCCCGAGGAGCTTCCCGGTGCCGAGTAGCTCCCGGATGACGGAGATGGCGGAAAGGACCCACGTGTACCCGATCCCCATGCCAAGCGCGTCGACCGCGCTTTCGGCGACGGTCCGCTTGTACGAGAACGCCTCGACGCGTCCCATGATGATGCAGTTAACGACGATCAGCGGGATGAACACCCCCATCGCGCGCGAGAGCTCG
>JAKPSR010000330.1 GCA_029571425.1 Spirochaetota bacterium
CGGCGCGTAAGCGCGACGAGGGTCGCTTCGTCCTTGGGCCCGTCACCCTGTGCCTCGGAATTCTCCTAACCATGCTGATCTTTCCCCTCGCCGACGCCGGGCTAGGCATCTGCGCCCTCGCCTTCGGCGACGGCATCGCGAGCCTCGCGGGGAAGCTGTTCGGGCGGCGGCGTATCCCCCACGCGGCGGGAAAGACGCTGGAGGGAAGCACCGCCTGCTTTCTCGCGGTGTTCCTGTCGATTTTGGCATGTACCCGGTCCCCGGGGCTCTCGTTCATCCTCGCCGTCGTTTCCGCCGCGATCGAGATGCTTCCGCTCAAGGACTACGACAATCTCCTAATCCCGTTCGCGATCGCGGGCATCTCGTTTTCCCTCCGCTATTAATCGAGCTCTTGTTTCACTGCCAAAGGTAGAGGCGATGGATCGACCGCAGGTACTGAACCGTTCCCGCGGCAAGGAGCGCGGCGCCCGGCGCGAGCAGTGCCCACGCGTCGCTGTTCGAGAGGATCGCGTAGCCCGCCAAGAGGACGATGACGGCCCGCGCGGCGGAACGGTACTCGCTGATACCGCGGGTTCGGCCCAGGATGTGGTAGGAGAGGGCCCCGAGGAGGCCAATGGCGACGATGAGCGAGCGCATTACGTTGGCGTACCCGCTCCCCGCGAGGAAGAGGGTCGTGACGGCCCTTGCGTTGACGGGCACGGTGTTGGCTATCCCGAACGCGAAGAACGCGAGGAGGAAGAGGCTAGGCCCGATTTGCTGGGTCAGGAGGCCGCTCGCGAATATCCCGCTCGCCAGCACGGCGAGGATCGAGAAGAAGCGCGAGAAGTAGACGACGCGCGAGATCGTGATAAGGTAGAAGTCCGCGTCGTGCCAGAGGCCGTAAAAAGGGACCGCGAGTCGGGCGCACTCGAGCGAGATCGCGAACGCGAAGGCCGCGAAGAAGGTGATCTCGATGGTGTGCGTCTTCTCGAAGGCGAACATGACGTAGCCGAGGGCCGCGAGGGAAAACGCGGGGAATAGGGCCAGGGCGAGGATCGAGGCGAGAGGGCTATATGGGGTGAGGGGAAACGAGGAAAGTGCCGGGAACGGGCGCCCTCCCGTCGGCTCGGCGGGGAGCCCGCCGCGCGCGATGATAAGGACGACGGCGACCGCCGAGCAGGCGGCGAGCAGCAAGGCGCATGCCGCTGAGGCGGAAATAAGCCGGTTTCTGGTCGCGATGGTCATGCCGTATCATATAGCCGAACCCGCGTCGGCGTAAAGCCGTAGGCGTTTCTTGCCGATAGTATGACAAAGACCTTCCCAAGGAGATCGTATGCGGAAGCTTTCCTTCATTGTGCTCGTTGCCCTGCTCGCCGTCTCTGGCCTCTCGGCCGGCGACGTCGCGACCTTCGTCAACCTCGGCTTTTCGCCCGGCGGCGAGCGGTTCCTCTTCGGTCAGTATGGGGTCTCCGACGGGGATTTTCGCCCGTACGCGGAGATCTACGGCGTCGACGTGGCCAAAAACGATTTTCTGCCCGGCGCCGTCTTCAAGAAGACGTTCACCGGCGAGCGCGACGGCAAGAAGGCTTTCGAGTCGCTGCGCGCGGAATCCGGATCGTCGGTTCGGGGCATCGATCCTTCCCTGCAGGGTCGGGCGCTTTACGTGCAAGCCGTGGACGAGCCCGAGCTCAAGTATATCGCCTTTCGCGATTTCGAGACTGGCGTGTTCTACGCGGTGACCCTTAATGCCCTCGTCGAGGGGAAAGGGACGGGCGTCCGTTCGTCCTTCTACCTATCGGTCGAGATGACTCTCGCCGACGGAAAGGTCGTCCGGAAGACGGTTGGCCTTCCTGGCTACAAGCGCGCGGGCGTCAAGGACTACCTCGTTCGCCGGATCATCGTTGACGAGTCGGGTAAATCCCTGGTGTTCGTGATCGAAAAGCGGATTGAGGCGAAGGGCGGGGACTCTATCCGATTTATGGTAGAGACGGTTCGTCTCTAGGCCGACGGCGGCTCGACCGCGCGGAAAACCTGCCGCACGTCCTTCCCATCTTCTCGTAAGGTCCTGACCAGGACCGTAGCGTCCGTAAACCGCATATTTCTCCAAAGAGACTCGAGCCATACCGCCTCCGCCGCATCGCGGAGACGGTTGGTCGCGTCTGGCGCCTTGTCGCCTTCCCGGGGAAGCTGCGCAAAGAGGTAGAAGCCCGCCGGTATCTCGGTCGCGGGTTCGCCCCCGACTAAGTGCCTCTCCGGGGCAGGCTCGAGCTCTTTTTCCCCGACGGCGCTTTCGTATCGATCGATCGATCGCGTGCCATCGGGTGCCGCGACGTCGGGCGATGAACCGGCGGCGACGCGGATCGGCGCGCGGAGCTCGAGAAGGTGGACGGAAAGTTTCATGGGCGCATAATACCAAAAACCGCTTTTTCCGTCAGCGTCCGCATGGGCGCCCCTCCGCATCCCGGCGACGGGTAGGGAAAAGGAGGGAAGAGCGATGATCGCAAAACGTATCTGGGCTGCGATAGGCATATGCGTGGTCGCTTCGTTCACGGGCTGTCGCGTGGAGGAAGAACTGGCCGCGTTCTCGGGTGGCGACGTGTCAGTACCGACCATGGTATCGGTTCGCGCCGTCTCGGAAACGGAGGTGGAAGCCCGCTTCGGTGACGAGGTTCGGCTTGTTGACGCGCGATTCTCGCCCGCAAACGGCGGCGAAGTCATTCCGGTAAATGTCGCGCCTGTCGGCCGAGGGGATGACGGACTTTGGGCGGTGCGGTTTCCCCTCGGTAGGCAAACCCAACTAGGAGTACCGTACCTACTCGAGGGCACGGTCGAGGACTCACGGGGGAACACGCTGTCTTTCGCCGTCCCCGTCACCGCCTTTAACGGCCGCGTGCCGCGCCTTATCATGAACGAGGCTCGTTTCGCCTACGCTAGCCCCCGCGTCGAATTCATCGAGCTTCTTGCCCTAACCTCGGGGAACCTCGCCGGGGTTAGGTTGGAGAACGCGGGGAACGAAGACCTCCCCGCCTACGAATTCCCTGCGACGGAGGTCGCGGCCGGGGACTTCATCGTCCTTCATTATCGGACCGTCGAGGAAGGTATCGTCGACGAGACTGAGAAAGCCGATGCCTCCGCGGGCGCGGATGCCCTTCCGACGGCGCGGGATTTTTGGATTCGCTGCGAGCGAGCGCCCTTGCCGAAAACCAACGTCCTGCTTTTGGTAGAGCGAGCGGGAGGGGCTATCCTGGACGCCCTCTTCGTGCGCGATAAGGAGTTGGCCGCGTGGCCGACCGAGGCCCTTACTCAGGCGGCCTCGCGCGCGGTAGCGGAGGGCGCCTGGGGCCCGGACGGGAGCCCGTCGTCCTCCGTCTCGCTCGAAGGCGCGAGCCCGACGCGAACGTTGGGTCGCGAGCCGGGCGCCGTGGACACGAACGAGGCGGCCGATTGGGCCTTGTGTCCCACGAAAAAGCATAGCCCGGGCTCGCCGAACGCGGCCCGCGAAGCGGCCCGCAGCGCGGCCCGCGAAGCGGCCCGGTAACGGCACGTTCACAAATCCGCCGATTCAGGGTAGTATAGGGCCATCGGAGGGGAAGATGGCAGAACTACTCGCGCCGGCGGGAAACCCGGAGGCGCTCGACGCGGCGATCCACGAAGGAGCGGACGCGGTCTATCTCGGCCTCAAAAGCTTTAACGCCCGCCTCCGGTCGTCAAATTTCGCGTGGTCGCAGTTCGAGGCGACCGTCGAGGCCTTGCACCGCCAAAATAAGAAGGTCTTGGTCACGGTAAACACCGTGATGCAGGAATCAGAGATGGAGCGGATGTTCCGGTTCCTTGGATACCTGGACCGGATCGGACCAGACGGGATCATCGTTCAGGACTTCGGCGTGATGCGCCTCGCGCGGGCGCACTTCCCCCGCCTTCGGGTTCACGCCTCGACGCAGATGAACATCGCGAGCGCGCGCGCCGCGAACGCGATGAGCCGCGATGGGGTCTCTCGCGTCGTTCTCGCCCGGGAGCTCGGCCTCGAGGAGGTTCGCGAGATACGGGGCCGCACCTCGGTCGAGCTCGAGACCTTCGTTCACGGCGCCCTTTGCGTCAGTGTCTCCGGCCTTTGCCTCTTTTCGAGCTTTCTCGGCGGAAAGTCGGCGAACCGCGGGCTCTGCGCCCAGGCGTGCCGACGCCTTTATTCGGCCGAGGTCGGCGGCGGAACGAGGCAGGGATACTTCTTCTCCCCGCACGACCTTCAGTTGATCGACCGCATCCCCGACCTCGTCGAGGCCGGGGTCAACTCCTTCAAGATCGAGGGGCGCATGAAGAGCGCGGAATACGTCGGCACCGTCGTTTCCGCCTACCGTTACGTCCTTGACCATTGGCGCGAGGACCGCAAGGGCGCCGTCGAGACCGCGAAGCGCATCCTGGCGAACGACTTCGCGCGGGCAAAGACCCGCTACTGGTACGAATCGCCGAAGGCGGAGAACATCCTTAACCCGGACCAGGCGGGCGGAACCGGTATCTATCTTGGGAAGATAGATCGCGTGCGAACGGAGGGCGATGATCGCCTTGCGACCCTGTCTGGCGGTAGTTACGACCCTGAGCCGGGCGATTCCCTCCGCTTCCATCGAAAGGACGACTCCAACCGCGAGAGCTGGAAGCTCGATCGCGTCGAGGAGGGGCAGCACGGTAGATGGATCGGCATCCCGGCCGGCTTTGGGCAGGGCGATCCCGTCTATCTCCTCCAAACCAAGGGGATGTCCAAGCGGTATCCGCGCGTCCTTCCAAACGACCTTTCGCGCTATCGAAGCCAACCCGGCGGGGAGAAGCTTCCCGTCCTTCGCCTTTCCCTTCCATCCGTCGAGGACCTGCCCGGTCGCGGGATCGTCAAGCGCCGGCGGGGCGAGAACCCCGGGTTCCCCGAGGGTGTGTACGTGCAGGTATCGACGATCGAGGACCTTTTCACGATCCTCGTCGATCGGCCGGTTCGCGCCATCGTCGAGCTGAACTCCCGTACCGCGACCGCCCTGGTCGGGCCGGATGAGGGCGACGAGGGCGCGCGCGCCCAGCCCCTGCCGTTCGCGAAGCGGGAACTCATCGTCTCGCTCGACCCGTTCCTTCCGCAGGCCATCGAGGACGGACTCTCGACCACGCTCGACCGTCTCGTCGAGAACGGATACACCAACTTCCTCGTGAACAACCCGGGGCACGTCGGCATGCTCCGGAACCGGGGCCTTAATCTGATCGCCGGGCCCTATCTCTATACGTTTAATCGCTGGGCCGTTTCCTGGCTTAATGACCAGGGCATCCATTCCCTCGTGACCCCGCTCGAGAACTCGCGCCGCAACCTCGAGGAAACCTTCGATCGCGAGTATCGCGAGCAGGTTTTCGTGACGGTATTCGCCTATCCGGCCTTGTTCCGGATGCGGTTTCAGCTTCCGGAGAACTATGAGTTCACCTATTTCTCGGATCGGCAGGAAGGGGTCTTCAAGGCCCTGTCGACCGAGGACGGGTCCTTCGTGATGCCGGAGTCGCCGTTCTCGATCTCGGACAAGGCGGAAGCCCTTCGCAAGGAAGGCTTCACGCGGGTGATCGTCGACCTCTCGCGTACCAAAGTGAAGCGGCAGGATTATCGCGCGGTAATGGAGTCCGTCAGGCGCGGGACGGTATTGCCGGGTGCGTCCCGTTTTA
>JAKPSR010000366.1 GCA_029571425.1 Spirochaetota bacterium
TATACCGAGTGGTATTGGCAGATCGACCTGCATAACCTCTTTCACTTCCTCAGGCTCCGACTCGACGCGCACGCGCAAAAGGAAATCCGCGTGTACGCCGAGGTCCTGCTCGCCGCGTGCCGGGCGGTCGCCCCGCTCGCGACCCAATCCTTCGAGCGACACCAGCTTTCGGGCGTCTCGTTCTCGGCGGACGAGCTCGCCGCGCTCAGGCGCCTTCTCGACGGAAAGGACGCCGGTCTCGAGGGAAAGGATCTCGACAGGTTCGAGGAAAAGCTCCGCTCGGGCAGGCAGCTCTAGGCCCACGCGGCCGCTTGGGCTTCTTCCCGCTTACGGCCCAACGAGGGGACTATACGCCGCGTCGGCGGTCCCCGCGCCCGGGTACATCGCCCGCAGGTGCTTGTTAAAAAGCTGCGTCACGTCCTCGCGCGCGTGCACGCCAAACGCCGGGGTCGTGCTGCCGGGCTCCACCACCCGGTACAACTGCTCGGGCGCCGAGGCGTACGCGAAGCTATCGCGGTCGTTTATCCACCAGTTTAGGACGTTCAGGATCGCGAGCGTGTACTGTATCAAGAGGGCGTTCGTCCGGCCCTTGGACCTCGGTCCCCCGCAAATCGCGTCGAGGCGACGGGACACCGGGTTCGGTATGTCGAATTTATAGGGCGCCCACGGATTCTGAACCGCGTCGACCGAAGCGCCGGGCTGACCGCCGTTAGCATCGAGCGCCGCCCTGATATACTCGTTATACCGATCGAGGGATCGCGCGAGGCGCTTCACCCGGGCGTAGAACGGGGGCAACCGCTCGTCCTTTTGCGACCGAACCGTCCCATACAGGCTTACGTCGAAGTACGGCAGGAATACGGACTTCGTCAGCGTGTACATGTTAGACAGCAGCCTGCGCCCATAGGGATTCTTGCGATACTCCGGCTGGGTATATATCTGATGCGTGAATTCCTTTAAATCAACTATGAACCTCTTGTCAAAGATCGTCTCCTGATACAGGATCCAATCCTCGATGATCTTGTCGACGCTTTCGTATTCGTCGCGGGTCGACGTGGGCTCAAGGGGCTCGAACCGCACGAGCCTGAGGCCATGGAACAGCTCCTCGAGGATCCAAAGAAGGATCATGGTCAGGTGGAGCGGGTTCTCGGGCGCGAGTTGGTTAAAGCCGTCCTGAAACCCGAGAATGGGCTGAAAGTACCCGCACATGTCGGGCATCTCGCTGAGGTTGAACCACCCCGCCTCGGGGAACAGCATCTCCAGAATTTCGAGGCCCTCGCGCGCCTCCTCCGGGATGGAGTCGTTCGGGTCGCCACCTTCCTCCTCCTGGGCGACCTCGGCGGCGGGCGCGGCGCTCGGCGGCGTCTCGACGGGAGAGGGGCCCTCGACCGCGCGCACCACCTCGTCGGCGGATACGCCGAGCCAGGAAAGCACCCGCGAGCCGTTCGAGAACAGCAGCTGATTCATCGAAAGCATCGAGGGGCTCGTCATGCGAAGAAGGAGGGGGTAGAGGCCAGGCACGACGCGCTCGAAGATATATCGCCATTCCTCGATCGCGACCGTGGCGTATTGGCGCATCGCGTCGGGATTCGCCGGGACAAATTCGCGCGTCACGAGGGCGTACGCGGAACGGTACGCGCGCGCGACCCCGACCGATCCAAGGTAATAGACCTTTATTATCGAGGAGAAAAGCCCGCGCACCAAGGGAACGAGGTCCCGCACCGTCACTTCGCGCGGGGCTTGCTGATAGCGGAGCAGCAGCGCGCTCAAGGTTTTGATGTCGATGCCGCGAGCGACGGCCATGACGCGAAACGAGCCCTCGTCGCTCGCGCGGAAGCGAGCGTAAAAATCGGCGTGCTCGTCGCCCGGGAGGATGCGCCTCGTCGAGGCGACGCAATTCTGCACGTGGCCCAAAAAATCGTTCAGGGTATACATGACGAAATCGGGGTTTAGCCGATCCTGGCGATCGGAACCAAAAGGTCCCGCGGGCGCCTTTATGCGGTACTGCTTGTCCATCATCAGGCGATTGATCGCCTGCAGGTCCTTCTCGCTCGCCGCGGGAAGCTCATCGCGCGGAAGCTGATCGTGTGCGCTCATACCATAGATCCTCTACTTTTGGCGCCATTATATGCGAAGCAGTATCTTCTTGCCGACCCCCGGGAATCCGTGGAGGACGATCCGTTCCCCGTCGCCGGTCAACAAGACTCCCTCGAAAAGACCATAGACCGTATGATAGTCGGTTCGCACGACGAAGGCGCTCAGCTTGCGCGCGCTGTCGGAAACCGGCGAGAAAACCAAATCGACCATGCTCTCGGTATCCTGAACGATCCATTCGCCAGACACTCCGTAGGGACGGGTAACCTTGACCGGCGGCATGGGCCAGGCTTTCCCGTCTACGAACAGGACGTTGTCGTTATACCGCCCGTCGTCGCGGCAGACGGAATTCCCGAGCTGAAACGACACGAGCCTGCCGTCGATATAGCCGAGGCCCACGAGTCGGCTCGATTTCGTCCGAAGGGGATAATACGCCGTGCGCACGTCGAGGAACCCGACGCCGGAGTCCGCCAAGATTCGCTGGTCGTCGTATCCCGTGCTGATCCAGCCCTCGAGCGGCGCGGTGGCTTGGTAGGAAAGCTGGCAGCGCCGCTTTACGCTAAAGGGAAGCACGGCGGAAAGGTCTGCGAAGCCGCGAACGTCCATGTCCATCTCGAGCCGGCCCTCGCAGGGCGGCCGATAGTCGGAGCCGAGGAAGTCGAAATCGGCGTACACGAAACCTTTCGCGAGGCGCGAG
>JAKPSR010000377.1 GCA_029571425.1 Spirochaetota bacterium
GCCTTCCGAGGATGTGGAGATTCAAGGCTCCCGTCATCGCCTGGTCCTGCGGAAGCTGGGCGAATTGATCGAGCTTTAGGGCCGAGAAGGCGTCCCCCGCCGTCCTGATCCCGTCGGCGGAAACGAGAAAGGGCGGGAAGGCATCAGGCTGGCAGAGGTAGGCCACGCAGACCGTCGCCATCGCGGGGTTAACCCAATACGAGCCGTACCCGCCGAAGGCGGCGCGGGCGAGGAGGAACACGACGAAGGGGACGATAAACGCGTAGACGGGCGATAACGTCGTCGGCAGGAGCAGCCCCGCAGCGGCGCCGGTCACCAGCGGCGTGCAGCCTTTGAGACCCTTCAGCCCGGCGGAGGCGCCGGGAAGTAGCGTGGACGCGACGACGCCTGAGAGCGCGAGCGCGAGGTTCGCGAGAGCGCGGTAGTCGGCGGACGATACGAGCATCCAGACGATGGGCACGATGGCGGCGAGGACGACGAGTGATATGCGCGAGACGTCCGGATGGTTGCTGACGAACGGCGCCGGGGATACGATCAAGCGTGCGTGTCTCATGCGTTTCCTCCGGAAGAGCGCGAGCGCGCCTCCCTGATTATGAGCGGTATGGGGATGCGCGATGGGCACACGACGGCGCAGCAACCGCATTGCTGGCACAGCGAGAGCGCCTTGGCCACGGTGGGCGAGAATTGCTCGCGCTCGACCGCCGCGGTGAGGAGCATCGGGTCGAGTCGCTCGGGGCAAACATGGAGGCACCTGCCGCAGTGGGCGCACTCGCGGACCTCGTAGTGCGGGCAGGCGTCCGCGTCGAGGACGTGGAGCGATTTCATGTACTTCGTCACCGGGGTATCGAGGTCGTGTAACGCCATCCCGGCGAGAAGGCCGTTCGAGACGATCCTCGTCGGCCGGGAGGTGAAGCCGCCGCATTCCTCGAACACGTCGCCAATGGGGGTGCCGACCCGCACGCGGAGTATTCGCTCTGAGGCGATCGCGTTGCCGCTCACGGCAACGTAGCGCGAAAGTATGGGCTGGTTGCGGACGACGGCCTCGTACGCGGAAAGCGACGTAATCGCGTCGATGAGGACCGTCGCGTGCTCCGACTTGCGCGCGCGCGGCAGGACGGCGAGGATCTGCTTTCGGCGACCCGCGGGATAGCGGTGCGTGGCGCGCACCGCGGCGACGTCCCTCTTCGGGAACAGGGCGCCAAGCTCCGCGCTCCCCGGTCCTTTCCACTCGCGCTCGTCGTGAACGAGGTACACCGAGGCGGCGTCCATCGCCTTCGCGACGATGCTCGCCCCTTCGAGTACCTCCCCGAGCCGCTCGCGCGAAGCCCATCCGTCGAGGGCTATGGTCGGGTCGTCATCGAAAAGGCGGACAACGAGGGAGCCGCCGCCAGATTTCCTCGCGGATCGAAGCGATGCCGCGAGCGGGACGCACGTCTCGAACGTGTTTAGCACGGCCTTATCCTCGAGAACGCGGAGAACTTCCGAGTCGGGTGTGTTTTGCCAGGGGATCGATTCTGCCCGGCGTCCTAAAATATCGAAGGAACCGCCGAGGCGTATGACGGCGACTTTTCCCCTCGTCCCGTCGGGAAGGGAAACGACGCGAAATTCCTCAAGGACACCCGGGATCGGCGCGTGAACGTGCGAGGAATTGGGCGATGTTCCGCGCGCGATTAACTGCCCCTCCCGCAGCCGTTCCCCGGGACGAACCACCGGGTCCGCGGCGGGACCCGATCCTTGGGAAAGCGAAACGAGCGCGATCGAGGGTAGAAAGGCATTTTCGGCGGAAGGGAACGGGGGCAGATGATACTGTATCCCCTCCCACCCGCGCGCGAAGCGTATGTATTGCGTCATCGTTTATTCCTTTTCGTAAGGGCGAGCGCCGGGTGCGCCAAGTACAGGAGGAATAGCGCCCCGAATCCCGGCCCCTCAGCCCGCGCTTGAACGCCTTGCGCGGAGCGAATCGCCGTCACGAAACGCCCCTGCGCCGCGAGCATGCGCTCGAGCGGGGAAAGGACGCGTATATCCAGGTTCTTGCGGATAAAGGCGTCGTCGAATACGAGCATATCGCGCTCGTGCTCGGTTAACACCCCACGCTCGTCCATCGTGTAGTCGCGCACGGAAAGGCGCTCCCCCAGCTGGGGAGGCGCTGCCCCTTCCATCACCCTGCGGTACGGGAATGATTGGGCGATCCATGCCTCAACGAGATAGTCGCCAAGGTCCGGCAAGGCGCCTTCGGGGCGAATGCGGGCGAGCTCGCCGTATCCTTCCCCATCAAATCCCGAGGAAGCAGTATACCTCGAGGGGACAGGGATACTCAAGCCGGTTGGAAACGAAATGGCGCGGGCCCTAATCGGCGCGAGCGAGAAAATAAAGCCCGTCACGGACGCGAAGAGGAGCGCGGCGAGCGACGCTCGTTCAATCAGGAGCGGTAATCGCCGAGGGAGCGCCGTCATCGCGAGTGGCCTAAATCTGGCGTGGAGGGAACGGTCCTCCATGGCCCGACCGGACAGACGAATCGCCTTGACCGCAACGTAAATGAGCGAACCGGAAAGACCGAAGGCGGCAATGAGAAGCGCGGCGACGCGCCAACCGTCGGCGAGCGAGCAGGCGAACGCCACCGGAATGGGTATCGCGTTCGCGCGCGCCGCCCAGAGCCTCTCCGCGAGCTGACGCCGCCTGATCTCGAGCCCTGGCGGGACGGCGATGTCGATAGTCCTCCATGCGGCGAAGACGCAGAGGCACGCGGCGAAAAAGCCCGCGAAACAATCGGCCGATGCCGAAAGGGCCACGAGCGGTATGCCCGCCGCGGCAACGAGCACGCGGTTTTTTGACACGGCGATCGCGAGGCAGAGAAGCAGGAGTACGAGAAGGTACCGTTTTGTGCCACTCCCCTCAGACGCCTCGAGCGCCCACTCCCCTTCCATCTCGCCGAGGGCGTCGCTAACGGCGCGGTCGAGGCCCGTGCGAGTCGGAATGTACATGGTTCGCCATCCGCGCTCCTCGTCGACGAACCACGCGCGATAGCGCGCGCGCGCGACCGGGTCGTGTATGTTTCCTGGGATGGCGGTAGACTCGCTGACCGACTCCTTAATCCCGGAGGCATTGAGCCGCTCCAGGATACCGCTCTCGGGGAGCCTGAGCGATACCGAGAGGACGCGGTATCCTTTCCAGATAGATGAGCGCGGCGAAACGGGAAAATGATAGAGGGTCAGCGTCGAGGCGATGAGGGTAAGCGCGCATGCGATGGCGCGAACGGCGGGACCTGACGGAAGGTGGCGCATCGGGCGGTAACGACGCGGGCTAGAGGGTCGCGAACGCGACGCCTATGAAGAACCCGAGCAGGATGCCGACGAGGACCTCCATGGGACGATGACCCTGGATCTCCTTAACCGGCTTGAATTGATATCGCATCTTCGCCGACACGCGTTCCCCAAGCTCGTTGAGCGCGCGGGCTTGCTGCCCGCTCAACCGCCTGACCCCAACCGCGTCGCGTATCACGATCAACGCGAAGCAG